>JAJTZA010000006.1 GCA_021463905.1 Terrimicrobiaceae bacterium
ACAGACGGACGGCCTGAACGATCTGTCGCATATTGGCCGCACAGGCCGTATTGCGACTCGATTCCTGCATGGCTCCTATGACAGGAAACAAAAAGGCTGCGACAATCGCTATGACGGCTATCGCCACCAGCAATTCGAGCGCCGTGAGAGCGCGGACGCTCCGCCGGTGTTTCTCTTGCCATGGAGGGGAGATTTCCATTTGCCTATTCCGATGGGGTCTTCGTTGGGGCCTTCGTTGGCTCCAAGCGAATATTGTCAACATACATATTGTAGGCTTGTCCCCAGCTGCGGCTGCCCACGATGAATTCCAGAAAGACAATATCGGATTCCGGTGCCTCGATGTTAGGCTCTTCCCATCGCAGTTTTCCGCTTGCCGTTCCAGGAACCAGCATCATGGTCTGCGCGTTAAAAACGAGCGGTCGGAACCATGATCCCCAGCCCGCTACGATCTTCCCTTGCGCATTGAGGCCGCGCACATGAAAGGCGAGGGTGTTTTCCGGCTCGCTGGACCAGACCTCAAAAGCCAGCGCATGATTCTTCATGTCCAGAGGATCGACAGGAAAACGAAACGCGACATAACTGGTATGGTCGGTGCCCTCGGGCGCAACGGATCCCGCAAAGATGCTGCCTGAACCTTCGCTGATAAATTGTTTGTCCGTGTTTGTTTCCAGCCGGGCTTTCGGATTCTGGCCATCCCATGTCATTTTCAGACCATCAAGAGTATCGCCATTGTGAAGGACGATTTCCTGCCCTTCCGCTCCGGAAGCGGCAAAAGCAAGAATGCCGACCGCCACGACCATTTGTTGAATTCGAGTCATCATAATTTGAGAAATTTTGCCTACGCCTGTTACCGTGCTTCCATTTTTCCTTTCGGGCGAGGAGAAAGCGGAGCAGAAAATTGGAAACTGCAACTGTCTTCGGGATAATCGTGGAGAGTGACAGTTTCGGTGGGATTTTCCGGCATGCCTCTTTATCGTCACCGAAGGCTCGGCTAGATGTCATTTTATCACATCGCGCATGGAAGTCCTTGAAAAAACGCCTTCGTCTCAGCCCAGCCGCCAGCGTGTGGTGGTTTGCTGTTTTTCGGAGCAGGAAATCGAACGTTTCTGGGATGGGGCGCAACAAGCTTCCGTCGCCGGTTTTGGGATGCACTGGGTGTCGCCACCGGTCTCTGCGGGGGATTGGCTGAGCTTATTGAAATCGTTGCGCCCGGAAGTCATTCTTGGTGCATGGCAACTGCCACGGATTCCCGATGAATTTCTGGAGGAATACCGGGAGTTTCGCTACCTTTGCTATTTTTGCGGTTCGGTACGTGAACGGATTTCTCGGCGTTTTCTGGAGCGTGGTGGGATTGTGACGAATTGGGGAGAACTCGCCGCCAGGACGGTGGCCGAATGCGCGCTGATGCTGATCCTCGCCAGCCTGCGACGGGTCACACGGTACGCTCTGGAAATGCACGTTGACCGCGTCTGGGACAGATCCGAACCCATGCCTGCCAGTCTGTTTGGAAAATCCGTTGGGATCCATGGGTTCGGAACTGTCGCGCGGCAACTTCATTCCCTGTTGTCGCCTTTCGGTTGTCGGGTTGAGTATTGGTCGGCAGGCGTTCCGGACACCGTGTATGCAGAACACGGCGCGCAAACAGCCGATTCGCTCGAAGCCCTGTTTGCCAACAACGATGTGGTGGTCGAAGTCGAAGCCCTGAATTCGCAAACACGTCACAGCGTGACAGCTGGCATTCTCAATCTACTGAAATCCGGCTCTGTTTTTGTGAACGTAGGGCGGGGAAATGTGCTTGCTCCCCATGCCATCGAAATCCTTGCCGCGCGCGGAGACGTGCTCATCGGACTGGATGTCTATGATTCCGAGCCATTGCGCGCGGACAGTCCACTGCGCGGCGCACACCATGTCATGCTCCTTCCCCACACCGCCGGACCAACCACAGATCAATATGCCGCAATCCGAAAACAGGCACTCGGCTATCTCGAGCAGTATCTTTCGGGGCAATCCGTCCCCAATCTCAGTCTGGAAGCCTATGATCGAATGACATGAATTTTTCCGCACAGGAGCGCAAACAATCCGATCGGAGGATCCCGCTATCCGAGCGTCGCTGGGAGATTGGCCCGCTGGTGTATTCTTTCTCCGGGCTGGTGGTCTTGTTTGGATGGCTGTTGTTCGGGGATTTTGCATGGAACGCGAGGGAACGCGCGATCACGCCCCTGGTACAGTTGATGCTGGAAGGAGAAGGCGTCTCCGATACCATTGTGGGGTTTCTGGTGGGATCCCTGCCCGCAGCGCTTGGAATGTTCATCGCGCCGGTGGTGGGGTATCGATCGGACCGCTTCCGCTCACGTCTCGGGAGGCGTATTCCGTTTCTGCTGGTTTCCACCCCGGTGGCGTCCGCCGCCATGCTTGGACTCGCCTTCGCTCCGGCAGTGGGCGGCTGGTTGCACAAAATGCTCGGAGGTAATTCCCCCGGACTGGCCCTGTGTTTTCTGGCCTTCTTCACGGTTTGTTGGATTAGTTTTGAGGTCGCGGCGGTAGTCGGCAACACCCTGTTTCTGGCACTCATCAATGACGTTGTGCCTCGGGTGATGCTGGGACGTTTTTTCGGACTGTTCCGCGTCGTCAGCATCGTGGTGGGCATTCTTTTTAATTTTTTCCTCATGGGAAAAGCGGAAGAGCACCTTTGCGAAATCCTGATCGGGCTGGCCGTGATTTACGGCACCGGTTTCACGTTGATGTGCCTGCGGGTGAAGGAAGGCGAATACCCTCCGGTCTCGGAGACGGAAACCCGCGAAGGATTCCGCGTTTCCGTGCGCCGCTATTTCCGCGAATGCTTTACCCACCGTTATTACCTCTGGCTGTTCGGTGCACTGGCGTTCGCAAACATGGCGTTCACTCCCGTGAACATCTTCTCGATCTTCTATGCAAAAAGCGTTGATATGGGCATGGGGACCTATGGAAAAATCCTTGCGGGAGGTTTTGTCGTCTCGCTGCTCACTTCCTATCCCATCGGTTCGCTTGCGGATCGATTCCACCCGTTGCGCATCGCGCTTGCCGCCCTCCTTGTCTATTTTCCCCTTTGCATCTGGGCCGTCATCTGGGCGCGAACCTCCGACACGTTCGCCTTTGGATTTGCAATTCACGTCATCATCAGCGGCATCTTTTTCACCGGCACGGCCTCCCTCGGCCAACGTCTTTTCCCAAAAGAACGATTCGCCCAATTCGCCTCCGCCGGGCAGATGATTCTCGGCCTGCTCACAATGCTCCTGCCTCCCATGACGGGCCTGATCCTGGATATGAGCGGCCATGCCTATCAATTGACCTTTCTCGTCGGAGCAATACTGTGTCTTCTTGCCGTGGCCAGCTTTCTGGTGGTTATGAAATACTTTCACCGACTGGGTGGCGACGCCGCCTATCATCCTCCAAACACATGAAACTTGCTGCTGTATTCAACATCGCGCTGACCCTGACTTTCCTGTCGGCCGCTTACGGTGCGCCTCCTATTTTGACACTGACGCCGGATCGGGCGGATGGAGTCTATGACCGTGGCGAAATCGCCCATGTGGAGATCGCCGCCACGGGGCCTGGGACTGTGACGATTCAATATAAAGACACAGGTTCGTCGGAGGTCATTAACTGGACGGATGGAGCAAAGCCATCAACGATTTCCATTCCCGACAAGGGTCCGGGACGAGTTGTGGTAGAGGCTGTTCTCCAGCGCACGGATGCGACGGAAACTCCAGTCTCGGCCAAGGTTGGTCTGTTGTTCCGCCCGAAAGAAATCGTGCTGACAACACCAGAGCCGCCGGACTTCCAGGAGTTCTGGCATGCACAGTTAAGCGCATGGAAAAAATTCCCTGTCACCGTCCGGCTGGAGCCGGTGGATTCGCCAGTAAACGGGGTTTTATGCTGGGATTTGACAATCGAAATCGAGGGACAAATCCCGGTGCGCGGTTATCTTGCGCTGCCTGCCAAAGCCACGGAAAAATCATTGCCCGCATTGTTGAGCCTGCATGGAGCGGGATTTCGTTCTGCCAGTCTTGGTGGCGCGGCCCGTCAGGCCAAACGCGGGTTTCTTGCGCTCGATATCAACGCGCACGGCCTCGCAAATGGTCAATCCGAAGACTTCTATAAAAAAATCGAAGATGAACTGACGGATTACCGAGGGCGAGGCATTGAATCGCCCGAAACATGGTATTTCAAAACCATGTTTTTGCGGGTCGTTCGCGCCACCGATTATCTGGCCAGCCGTCCGGAATGGAACGGACAGGATATGGTTTTACTTGGCTCAAGCCAGGGAGGCGCGCAGGCGCTGGCCGGGGCCGCCCTGGATGAGCGGGTGACGGCAGTCGCCGCATCAGTTCCTGCGTTTTGCAATCTCCTGTCTTCGCATCCCGGCTGGCCGAAACCCCTCGCACTTGCCGGAAAACGAGCCAGTGCTACGGTGGGATATTTTGATGCTGGTAATTTTGCACGACACATTCGCGTTCCTGTCATGCTTTCCCTCGGCTTGGTTGATGAAACCTGTCCATCTGACGGCATTCAGGCGATGGCAAACAACCTTCGCGGAGAATCCACCCTGCTCTATCGGCCATCCATGGGACATTCCTTTCCGAGGGACATTGCCGAAGCCTTCGATCGTTTTCTGAGTGAAAAAACCAGACCGAAAAAATTCAAAACCAGCACCTTTTTCGGACCGCCCGAACACACAAAAACACTGGAGCAAATCAACGCCGAAGACCGGCCATACGCCGGACGACACACATGGGACGACTATCAAAAACTCCTGCGGGAACTTTCGAAGGAAAAATACCGTATCCTTCCGCTCGGGAAATTTATGGAAGATCATTCAACGGACAAGGTGCTTGTCGGTCTGCGCCATGACAGCGATTCCCATCCCCTGAAAGCCCTGCAAATGGCCGAAATGGAAAAAGCCGCCGATATTCGCTCCACATACTTTCTGCTTCATTCCGCCAGATACTACGGCACTGTCCGCGACGGTTTCATGATTCGCAACGGAGCCATCGACGACCTTGCCATACAGCTTCACGAAATGGATTTCGAAATCGGCATCCATCGCGATTTGTTCAACATGATGTGGAATCACCATTTCGAGCCTCGCGCCTTCATGAAAGAGGAAGTCGCCTACTACCGCAGCCTCGGCGTACCCGTTATTGGAACTGCGGCGCACGGAGACAGAACCACCATCGGGCGCAAGCTGAATGAGCGATGGATTTTTTCCGAATTCGGCAAAACCGGAACCTTCTTTCTCAATGGGACAGGTTATCCCTACGGCGAACACGCCACCCGCGATTTCGGCGTGGAATATGAAGCTTATTTGTTGAAGTACAACACCTACCTCAGCGACACCGCCGGGAAACCGGTCGAGGAAATAATCGAAACCCTCGCCAGCCTGCCTCCCGGCGCACGCTGCATCATCCTGATTCACCCCGAGCACTGGGGCAAACCGGGCTCAAAACTGGAGCGATAACGGACACCCTGGCATCCAGGCGCTTCACATGAACGGTGAGTCGCCGGAAAAAATCCGCGAAATCCAGGCTTTGCGGATCGCTCCAGGCAATTTCGGCAAGGGCGCAGACACGCGGGAAGGCCATGTATTCCAGTTGGCTCGTCGTCGGAATGTATTCCGTCCAGAGTTGCCCCTGCACGCCGAGAATTCGCACGGCTTGTTCGGAGGTGAGACTCTCCGGCACGGGGCTGGATTCGTACACGTTGCGCAGGCTGTTGAATCCACCGATGCTCAAAGGTTCGGTCAGCGGCTCCTTGCTCTGTGCGTAGTCGAAATAATAAGCGTTCTTGCTGCACATCACGGCATCGTGGCCTTTGGCGGCCGCGGCAACCGCTCCCTGTTCGCCACGCCAGGACATGACGGAGGGCGGCATACGCCACGAGTTCCCGAATCTCATCCTGGCTGTAAAACCCTTCCACAGGCACGCCGTCGCCGCCAAGCCGGGCGTTTTGATGCCCGATAGGGCTTTCCCGACGTTTGCTTCCGATAGCTGTCAGTTGGGGGTATTTGAGGATTTCCACCCGCCAGCCTTGGTCGTCCGTGAGATGCCAGTGCAGAATGTTTATTTTGTGCTGCGCGAGCACGTCCACGAATTTTTTCAGATAGCTGGGTGCCTGGAAATGCCGGACACTGTCCAGCATTACGCCCCGCCAGCGAAACTCCGGCCAATCCTCAATGAGCACATGCGGGAATTCCCGTTGAGCCTCCGGCATGGGGCCTGCCGCAAAAATCGCGGGGGGAAGCATCTGCAGAAGGGTCTGGCTTCCGTAAAACGCGCCAGCAGGATGGGAGGCGGAAATTTCCACCCCATTCCCACCGATCCGCAGGGTGAATGCCTCCGGGCCGTGATCCTGGGGAACCTGCCGAAAAGTGATGGCCGGAGTGTCTTGGCCGGAATGAAAGGGTTTAACCTCCCAATGATGCCCCGTACCCTGTGTCAACCTTGCGGCAAGCAGTCCGGCGGCGGGCAGAAACGGCTCGTCCGCACAAAGACATTGCAGCGTGGAAAGGTCAACTTTTCCCGGAAGAAGCGAAATTTTCCGAGGTTTTGGCAGCAGTCGGTTGATGAATTGATGTTCTGACATGGCGTAAAAAATTATTGCGGGTTCGCCGAAGGATTCAGGGCGCAACTGAACAGGCGTGAACCACATGCAAAATAAAGACGCCCGTCCTGGATCGCAATACCCGCGGTGATTTTATCCGCAGTGTTGAAAATGGCGCGATGCCGGAAGGTACCCGGTTCGATACGAGCCACCGCTTTTTGAAAAATGGCGTAAATATTGCCATCGGGTGCAATACTCATGCAGCGTGGTGCCATGTAGCCTGCGGCTTCGCCGTACTCGGACAGTTCTTCCTGATGAACAAACTCGCCGCTGGCGGGGTCAAAAACAAAGAACCGCGAAGGTTCGGCCAAGCCATAGACAAGACCATCCGCCGCAACCACCATGTCATAGACGGCCGGGCTTTTGGGTTGCAGCGGCCAACGTTCCGTGATCGTGCGTGTTGCTATGTTGAATCGGTACAGCATGGCCGTAGTGTCAGTTCCCGCGCTGCCGCCCGTGGGCGGATGAATGCTGGTTCCGACCAGCACATCGCCGTCCGGCAGAGAAATCATGGCATTGATTCCGTGATCGGGGAGCAGTTCCTTTCGATCCAACATGACCTCCTCCCCGGTCTCCGTGTCATAGATCAACATGCCACTCCCTCTCACGACCCGTGCGGCTTTTCCTCCGACGAGGATGTGTCGTCCGTCAGAGTGCGCAAGCACGGCGTTGGGGCGCCCATACAGATCCACTGCTGCCGGATCACGATGTGCCTGCCGGGGATTTTTGCTGACCGTCATGTCCGCATCGTCAAAGGGCTGACGCGGATCGTACTCCAAAAGCTGTCCGCCGCTGTAAACGGCTCCATACAGTTTGTCCCCCTGGCGTACCAACTGGTTGATGTGTCCGTCGTATCCGCCGAGACCTGAGTTCCACATTTTTCCGGTGGCAGGGTCAAAACTCCAGATACGCAGAGGAATCCCCGTGGAGCCGTAAATTTTGCCATCCGGACCGGCGACAATGGTATAGATCGCAACCCCGGCACTGTGATAATTGAAGCGTAACTCTCGGGGTTTCTCCTCGCCGACATCCGTGATGGAAAGCTTTCGCTCGGGAATGTTGACTCCCGTGATGCGCGAACCATCGGAAAACGTCCACCCATCCGCTCTGGCTTCCGACGGCGGCGCATGCTCTGTCGGCATGGCGGTCCCTTCGGAAAGCCGGTGCCATCCCCACCCTGCCGCGTTCGCGTAAACCTGACCGTCCTCTCCCCGGAAAAGCTCTGGCTGCCCCCTCCGACGCTTGTCCTTCGGGATCAAGGCAACTTTCGTGCCTGTTAGCGGATGGAAGCCGACAACCTGTCCCTCCTGCAGGCCGATGCTGCCATACAACCAGCCCGAGGAATCCATCACCAAAGGCCGTAAGTATTGAGGCCATGCTTCATCATTCATGACTCCATGATTGATAAATGTTTTTGATGTTGGATTCCACGAAACAAGCGTCGCCTTTGGATACAGACCCGCATACACCGTGCCATCCCCGGCGCGGACATATCCGCCAAGAGAGAATCCGCCGTCAAAACTGCCGACGGGTCGCACCTTGTGAGTGGGAACATCAATGGCCACCAGATGATTGCCCATCGTGTCATAAATGACATTTTCGGGTGTCATCAAGACACCATAGGCACCCAAGCCGGAGTCTTCGGGATAGACCTGTTCGGTCTTACCAGTCTCTGCGTCAATAAACAAGTAAGACGCCTTGTTGCCGGTCCAGAGTTTTGTGAAAATGCTGCGACGGCCTTGCGCATCCACCGTGGCGATGATGCTTGGCTTCCAGGTGGACATACCCACCGGCGCCACGACACCGTGATCCATCCAGTCCTTCCTTGCTGGGGAGCTCGTTTTTTCCGGTTTTTCGCATCCGGAAATTCCCAGGACAGTGACGGTGAGGGAAACAAGCAGACCCATTCGCAGAAGGGAGCACTCCCTTCGGAAAATTTTATAGCCCAGCTTCATGGCTGTTGCAGTCTCGTCCTTCCGCCTGAGTCTGGCGAGCAGGAAGCCGTTTCCCGCTCGCAAAACTGCAACTCTCCCGTTGCCAGATCATACGGAACAGCCCTATTATTGGTTCCATGTCTCTGATAGCCGCCGATCGTTTGTTCGGAGCACTCCTGGTGGAAATGGTGAGCGGCCATTACATGGAGGGAGAGCGTTTTCTTTCGCACCGCCGTATCATGCGCCAGTGGCGAGTGGCCGCCGAAACCGCCAATCTGGCGCTGGGGCGATTACGAGCGGAGCATGTGGTTGAGGTGAAGGATCGGAGCGGTCATTATCTGCCGGAGGGCTTCCGTGAGCGCGCACTGCGAGTACTGCACGGAGCGGACGAGCTGGCGGATGCCCCCACCCCACTGCAACAGCACCGGCTGGGCATGAAGGTCCTGCTGAACTGGCGGACAGGGCGTCCGGTGAAGTCCATCGCGGTGGTGCTGGTGCTGATGAGTGGCGACGGCCGCCTCCGCCCGGAGGAGCATGATACCACGCTGGCCCGTTGCGCAGCCTCGTCGCTCACCGCAAAGGGGATTTTCCTCGAGGCGGAATGCCTGCGGGTACCCGTCAATTTCTTCCTTTGCAACGGCTCGCCTGCTTCCAGAGAACGCACACTGGGACGGGTGCTCAACACCCGCCCCGATGGTGTCATCCTCATCAAGCGCATGGCTTCCTTTCAGGAGGAAACGCTTGGGAAATCTTTTCTGCAACGCGGCATCCCCGTGGTGACGCTTTACAGCGAAGGAAAAGACAGCGACATGGTTTGGGGAAACTTCAACAATGTTGGTATCGGAGCCAGTGCTGCCGACGCTTTTCTCCGGAAGGGACACCAGAAGCTGGCGGTGTTGACCTATGAGACCGGAAATGACAATTTTGATGATCGTCTTCGGGGATTTCTCCTCCGTGCAGCAGAAAAAAAAAGGACATCTGTTGCCGAGTTCCGTTTGCCGATGAAGTTGGAGAAGTCTCTTTTCCAACCCGTTCTCGCCGGGCTGCGCCAAAAACGCGTCACCGCCCTGTTCTCCACTACAGCAGAACTTCTGGATCATTTCTTTCCCGTGTTACAAGAAGCGGGAATTCGCGTGCCTGATGACCTTTCCGTGCTGATGTGTTCCTCCGTTCCCCAAGTGGCGAATTTTCCACGCCCGCTGGATACTTTCATTCTGGATTTTGCGCAAATAGGACGAACCGCAATGCGGGCGTTGAACTCCTACTGCAGCGGGCAGGTCGCGCAGAAAACGCATCTTCTCAAACCAGTACTGGAAGCTCATGGCTCGGTGCTGGACTGCATCCGATAAAAAAATCAGCCGCCCCGAAATTGGAGCGGCTGATGATCAAGAATGGACGAGCTATCAGGCGCGTCGGCGGTGCCGCATGGCCAGCGAACACAGGCCAACAGCCAGCAGCAACATCGTTGTTGGCTCGGGAACCACCGTGAGCACTCCGGTTGTCCCGCTGAATTGATACGTAGTACCAGCATTTACCTTCTCCCAGATGTTGCTGCCCATATCGTCGAATCCCATTACGTTGAAGTTGCTTCCATATGTCTCACTGAGATTCGTCACATCCACAATCGCCCAGCTGTCACCGAGCGTTGTCCCCGCTGCGCTGAGATCGAATACAAACGCCCCATCAAGCTGAACAGTACCAGAGCCGAGAATCTGGTTGTTTACGCCGTCGAGTCCGATGACAAATAACGTCTCGGAAGCTTCGGCAAGGATCAGTGTGCCGCTATTGATCGTGGTGCTTCCGGTGTAGGTATTTTGCCCGGATAGCGTCCAGGCACCACTGCCGTTCTTGATGACGGAGGTGAGATTGACAACATCATCAACCGTAATGGTATTGCCGAATGCGCCCGTGCCAGTGGTGACCGCGCTCAGCGTGACCGTTCTGTTACCAGCATCAATGGCCGTGACCGTCGTGCCACCGCCAATCCCGTTTCCAGAAATGGACGCGCCAACAGAGATGCCATCCACTGATCCCAGTGTAATCGTACTCACGCCAGCGGCGAATGCCGTCACCAGCGTCGTGTTACCACTCGTGCCGTTGTTGACAATCGCCCCGGAAATCTCTCCCGCGCCCGCCGTGCTCCCTTGCAGGGTAAGTGTCTTACTTCCCTTTCCAGTGGCGGTGAAGTCACTGGTAAATTTGAGAAGTCCCGTGCCGGATTGATCCAGCACCGCGCCATGGTGCATCCCGCTGAGGTTGATGACACGATCGGTCGTCTCACCGGAGCCGGTATAGATCAAGGTTCCTGTCCCAGCAGTGGTGCCAGCCGTCGTCAACCCCACATCAATGGTCCCATTGGCAACAGTGACCGGTGCTCCCAAACTGCTGGTGGCCGAGCCACCGGTAACACTGTTCAGGGAGGCAACACTGAGGCCGCCACCAGAGATGGACGTTTTTCCGGCGTAGGTGTTCGCGCCGGTAAGTTCCACGATGTTGTTCGTTGTGAATTTTTGCAGGTTAATGTCTCCAGAAATCGTGTTGGCAAAAGTGCGTGTAGCATTCCCCGACCAGAAGAAGCGGAGCTGGCCGCCAGTTCCAGTAACCTCGCTCGTGCTGTTCATCGAGCTGCTGGCTCCGGTAAGTTGAAATATCCCGGCGTTGATCGTGGTCGTTCCGGTATAGGTGCTGTGCCCGCTGATGCTCACCGTGCCACTGCCATTTTTGGTAATCCCGCCGGTTCCGGTCAGGTTGGTGGCCAGGTTGATTTGCCCGTTCAGTGTGAGCGTGTTGCCATTATTGGTTATCGTGGTGCCGTTGACGATGACGGTACCATTCCATGTCTGCGCCGCATCCAGGCTGACCAGCGAACTCAAGGTCAGGGATCTGGACGCACCCACGGCAATGCCGAAAGAACCCAGCGTCAATGTATTCGCAGTGCCACCGATCGTCACATTGCCGCCCGCAGTGCTGTTGACCCCAATACCCGCCCATGACAGATCCGCGCCAAGAACCGTGGAACTGGCGGAAGTCACAGTTGCTTCCCAAGCGGCTACATCGGATGTCCCCGGAACCGTACCGCCAACCCACGAAGTACTGAGGTTGAGGTCATCGGTATTATTAGCCTTGGAGATCGTAGCCGCTTCGCCCATCGAGGCAAAAACCGCGAGAACGAATATGGAAGCGATCAGTCTGAGTGGTGTTGCAGTATTTCTCATGTTTTTTACAGGGAACTTTGTTTTCATGGCTTGTGAAGGGTCGACGCAAAGATTCCGTACGCTTTCTCCCATCACAAGAATGGAGTATCCTGACAAGAACATAACTGTAACTGTTAGATCGAGGCCATCCGCCAGGGCAACGCGACTCTGGCCAGCTACGGGTATGACGCGGACGGTCGGCTGACAACCAGAACGCTTTCCAACGGAGTCGTGACCAGCTACACCTACGATGCAGTGGAACGGCTGAACTCGATCACGGTGAGCAAGGGCGGGGCGACGCTCTGGGCCGAATGCTACAGCTATACCACCGGAGCACGACCAGATCGCCCACAGCGATGCCGGTTCGGCTTGAGATGGCATTCGCAGCATCCAGCGTATCCGCCTTTGAGGGGATGATCACGAAACCGTGTATCCAAGGGCTTTCCAGCAGTAAGAAGCTCAACGGTTTGTTCCAGCAGAACATCGAGGCCTTTCTCACGGGAGCGTTTTTTGTAGTCCCGCTTGAACTGGCTGGTGAGGGGGATTTCTCGCATCAGTTCTTGAGCGAGCGGAGAGCCTGCGCAGCAGTCTTGTGCCGCCGGGTCGGTCTTTCGCTTAAAGCGGCGGCAGTTTCCGGATTCGGGGTACGCTCAGCATACCGTTCTTCGATCTCTTCGAGCGTTGCGTTGCTCAGATCGAGGTGCGGACGAGTGGTCAGTGGAAATGGAATCCCCTTCTGGATGCCGACCTGCCCAAGAAATAGGTTGATCGCATCGCCCACGGAAATACCCAGCTTCGAGAACACCCGCTCAGCGGCGGTCATTTTATCGGAATCCACACGGGCACGAAGAATTGCTGATTTAGCCATGACACAAAAGTGGCACAACTGTGCCTTTGTGTCAATGAAGCCACTGCTCAAGAGCCCGACGCACGACCCATATATTTACGAACCAGGCATTGACTGCCCTCTTGCGGAAGTGTCCGACTCGGGAGCACTGACCTTTTATCACCAAGACTGACTCGGCAGCGTGGTGATGCCCACCGACGCGCTGGGCGTGAAAATACAAAGCTACGCCTATGACGCTTG
This sequence comes from Terrimicrobiaceae bacterium, assembly GCA_021463905.1. GTDB lineage: Bacteria > Verrucomicrobiota > Verrucomicrobiia > Chthoniobacterales > Terrimicrobiaceae > JAJTZA01. The sequence continues at coordinate 12,855 of JAJTZA010000006.1, forward strand.
GGGTATGCCCAGCGGGTTCGACGCCGGCGGAGTCGGCATCTCCCCCGCCATCTTCGCCAGCCGGTTCCTCTGCATCGGACGGGATCAGGGCCGCGCAACAGCCTAAAGCAGGCTCTTACGGAGAGTCTTCCAATTGGCGGATGCGGTCGAGGTCGGACTGTCGGGAGGAGTGGGCGGCGGTTTTCAGTCGGAGGAGAACCCAGGCGGTTGGGACGCCGAGGAAGACCACCCCGAGGAGCCACCAGAGGATCCAGAGGTGTGACGGGTTTGCCGGCGATGCGATGCGGATGACCCCCGAGAGCGCCACCTCACGTCCCTCCGCCGACAGGCCCAGGATGCGAACAAACCACAAACTATCGGACGGCAGGCGGTCGAGAATCACCGTGGCCCGGTCTGGAGTGGCCTGGATCGAGACATCCCGCCGCGTTCTCCAAATGATGCGCGGGGGTGCGTCCACCGCGACGAACTCGAGCGCGCGGAATTGCACCTCGAAACGGGCGGGCGCCGGAGCGGAAATGGGCCATGCGATTTCGACCCTTCCTGGAGATGCGGCTACAATACTCACGGGTTCGATGACGGGCAGTCCTGGAGGGCGGCTCTCCGGGGAGTCAGCAGGCGCGGCAGGCGGTGGCGCATGCGCGGGGGGCTGAGTCGGTTTCCACCATGTCGGCCGACGCGCGACAGCTTCCACAGGGTAGCGAAGAGGAATCTGCAACGTCCCCCCATCGCGAACATGGATCGCAAAAAATTTCGGGGCGGAGCTTTCTTCACCGACCCGATTCCAACTGACAAAAAACTTCATGGTTTGCCCGGGCGCGAGAACCACACTCGCCGGATCCGGCGTGACAATTAATCCGGCAGGGGGCTGCCAGGAAAACTGTGCGGACATTCCTCCCTGGTTCTCGAGAACCAACGGCTGGAGGCTCTTCCCCTCAGCGGAGAGCGTTACTCCTGCGGCGGAAACCAACACCACATGCGCGGGAAGAGCCAGCACACGCACAGGAACAACCGATTGGGCCCCTCCCGCAGAAAGGGTCAGATTCCCAGTGAACTCCCGCAAATGTCCGGGAAGCGCGGAGACAGTCAGGGTGGCTTCGCTGTTGCCTGGAATGGTCAAAGCTGTCTCTGCGTCCAATCCCTCGGACGCGCTCACCCGCAGGCCGAGGGGATCGGTTCCCGGATTGCGCAGACGCAGGGATTTTTGGAATTGATTCTCAGCAGAAAGTTCGACGGGGAAGGTGTCCAGGAATTCGATCAGGCGGGTGGCGCGCGCGGAGAGAAGCGTGGTCAACCCGCTGACTCCGGAAAAACGAATCGCGCCTTCCCAGGTTCCCGGCTCGTCGCTTTGGAAGACCACCCTCCAAACCGCTCCGCCTCCCGGAGGGATTTTTTGAGCAGCGTTGCCCTCGATGCGCCAGGGTGGATCCACAGCGGCTGTCACCATCGCCGGACTCCCGCCGACATTGCGCGCCCGCAACTCCCGGACAACATTTTTTCCGGGAGAGGCTTCGCCAAAATCCAAAACTCCGGAGGCTTCGAGGCGGGCCGGTGGTTGCTGGATGCGAATGCTCACCGTGGCTGCAATGGAGACAGGCGAATCCACCACCTGCGCGGCAAAACGAAACGAGTCTGCCTCGCCCGCTGCCGGATCCGTTTGTGTGTAGGTAATGACAGCGGAGGTTCTTCCCGTGGCGCGAGGCTCTCCCAGGGTGCCAAACCGTGGGGGGACCCGAATGAGAAACTTTGGGGGAGCGGGTACCCGCCCGCCGGCCTTGAGGACAATATCCACCGATCCTCCGCGAACCACCGTCGCAGTCGCAGGCTCGGGCACTGGCGGTGGAGCAATGACAGGTTCGGCAAGGCACAACGCGGCGGAAAACGCCCAACAAGCGGCAGCCAATACCATCCGGCACAAGGGTCTGTTGAAGGAATCTCGTTGCGAAGACGGCCCGGAGCGGCTAATCCGATGGGAATGATTTTTTTGCGTAGATGGGGCCTTGGCCTGATGATCGCGCTTGCTGTGGGCGCTTTGCAGGCTGCGCCGACACCCGACAAGGACAAGCCGCCCCGCAGATCGGCCAAATCGCGCAAGGTTCAAAAGCCCGCCTCGCAATTGATTGCCAAGCCGTCCCCACCCAAGGTCATCCCGCGCGTGCTGGATCGCGCCACCCCCGAGAATACGCGCATCGAGGTTTCTCTCGGGAAGCAGCGCGCCTTTCTCATCGTGGAGGAGGAAATCGCGATTGATGCTCCCATCTCTTCCGGAAAGCGCTCGGGAATGACGCCCACCGGAACTTTCACCATTTTGGAAAAAGACGCGGATCACCGCTCGAGCCTCTATGGGGACTTCGTCAGCCGAAAAAACGGTGAAGTGATTCGTCGCGGTGTCAGCGCGAAGATTGATTCCGCGCCCAGTGGCGCCGCATTTCGCGGGGCGCCGATGCGGTGGTTTCTGCGCATCACCTGGGAAGGCGTCGGCATGCACACGGGCATCCTTCCTGGCTATCCCGCCTCGCATGGATGCATCCGGCTGCCGGATGATATCGCCAGGATTTTTTACGACCGTACGCGGATTGGCACCGAAGTGCGCGTCAGCGAATAGCCGAGGGCAGAGGATCATGCCGTCTCGTCCGGTGCGGACTTCCTTCCGCGCAGGCGCGCATAGCGAATCATGGCCACCGCGACAAAGATCAGTTCGAGCGCGACAAAGGCCACCGCGTAGCGGACCCCGCCACTGCCAAACCCATAGCTGTGCAGACCGGTTCCCAAAATGAAATTGACGCCATACCATGCCATGAGGACGCAGAGGAAGCAGAGTACCGCGCCCACGGCCATGCCAAAGCCGGCCCATTTTCCGGCAACCCGTCCATGCAAAACAAAGAGATAGGCGAGGAGGGTCACGAGCGCCCACACTTCTTTGGGATCCCAGTCCCAGAACCTCCCCCATGAGTAGTTGGCCCAGACCCCGCCGAGGATTGTCCCCATGGCCAGCAACAACACACCAACCTGGAGTACGCGGTAAAGATAGTTGTACAGAGATGCGGCGGGGCGTTTTCCAGCGATCACCGTCCCCAGGGCAATGTGGCCGATCACCAAAGCCAATGCAAACGCCGCATAGCTCAGAGTGATCGTCAGCACGTGTGTCGTCAGCCAAAAATTGTCCCGCAGTACGGGCACCAGCGGGCTGATCGAGCGGCTCATGGCAGCAGGCTGCGTGTCTGCGAGGATCAGGGACGCGACAGCCACGGGCACCGCCGCCAGCAGAAAAACGCGCGAACGGTAGATCGCTTCAAATAAAATCGCAAAGAAGACCGCTCCAAATGCCACCCAAATGACAGACTCATACATGTTGGTCACCGGGGCGCGCCCGGCAATAAGCACCCGAGCGACAAAGCCGGCCGCATGAATGAGAAACCCGGCGCCCATCAGCGTCCATCCTGCAGCATATCCAAGCCGCGTCCTGCCTGCGGTCAACAAAACCAGCCCGGCCGCCAGATAAAGAATCCAGGCCCACCGAACGGGGTGAAATTTTTGATAAGCGGCTTCGAGGGCGATTTTCCAGGGCGGGGGCTGGAACTGCGGGTGGTCGGCAGCCAGCCGGGAAACGAGGGTAGCGGCAGCTGCTTGGAATGCGTCCGGGTCGCCGGTTGCGTAGGCTGTCCGGAGGGCGGCCAGTTGGTCGGGAGCGAGCGGAGACCAGCGGCCCTCCGCTTGCGAGGGATGCGGGACCACCCGAAAGACGTCCCCGGAAATCAATTCCTCGAATTCCGCCAGCCGCATCCCCACATCCGCAGCCTCTTTGGGCAAACCGGTCAGCCGGTTGTTGCCCGGACGCGCCCGCAGCACCGCCGCCTCCGACAAGCGTTCTCGCAATGCCGCATTGGAAGTCAGCTCGTTGTAGGAAAACCGCTTGCGCGACACATCCA
>JAJTZA010000060.1 GCA_021463905.1 Terrimicrobiaceae bacterium
CTCCAATTTTTCTTCCGCCACGAATGCCGTCAGAGCGGAATCCAGCATGTCATTGGTCAACAAGGTGACCGGACGAAAACTTCCACGCTCCACCAGAACCGGCTTTTTGTAGAATGCGTCCGCCGCGTTGACCACCTCGCCATCCGCACGAAAAAGCGCCGCCTGAGTCAGGCCGTCCGTGACCAGACGCAAGGCCATGAGACGGTTGTCCACGCCGGCAAACTCCGGTCCGGAGAACCGGATCATATCAATCCCGATGCGCCCCGGCTTGAGGTCTTCGGTCAGCGAGGCAACCAATTTCTCCGGCTGGTCGCCCAGGTAGTACGCGCCATAGATCAGATTGACGCCCACAATCCCCAGAGCCTCCTGCTGGAGAAGGTTCTCGGTGTCAAACATCCGCACGTGGATGATGATCTCATTGAGTGGGCTCCGGGGCGTTTTTTGAAACCGCAATCCCATCCATCCATGCGATTCGTCGTGTCGGCGAAAGCTGCGCGCCGCCACCGTATTGGCATACACAAAGAATGAACGCTCGCTGCCGGTCTTCGCATCGAGCCGCTCGACCAGGAGCGCGAATTCGTGATCGAGCATGGTGCGCAACCGGTCCCGGCTGACATAGCGCTGACACGCTCCATAGATGGCATCGCTGAAGGCCATGTCGTACGCGGAGATGGTCTTGGCGATGGTTCCGGAAGCTCCACCCACAGCGAAAAACCGCCGTGCGACTTCCTGGCCCGCGCCAATTTCTGCGAAGGTTCCATAGACCGAGCGGTCCATATTGAGTTGGAACGCCTTGGTGTCGGCTTTGCTGGTGAAGGGATCAGTCATAATCGAGCGCGGTTTTTTTGAGGTGGTCTTCGATGCGTTGCCGCCATTCCTCGAATTGTGGAGGGGACAAATCGGGAGGAATCACCACCGGAGCAGTGACCACCACACGAATGCGCGAAAAGGGCCATGGAATCTGAAAACCATCCCACGTTTTCATCCGGCTGGCATGAAAAAATTTCGCATGGGCGGCAACGAGGGGTGTCCCGGTCAGGCTGGCCAGTTGGATGGCACCGGGCCCCAGGGTGTAGCGTGGCCCACGCGGGCCGTCGGGCGTGATGGCAATGTCGCGACTCTTGCGGATCAATGCGATCAATTCCCGCAGGGCCCGCGCGCCGCGCCGCGAGCTGGAGCCGCGCGCCGCCCCCATCCCAAATCCGGCAACGATCCGCGCGAGAATCTCCCCATCGCGGCTGGGGCTGGTCAGCACGGTGACCCCGGGCCTTGCTGCGGGATAGTATTTGCGGAATGCCGCAGTGATGCCGAGAATCCGGTTATGCCAAAAGAGAATGATGCAGGGGCCGGAGAGCCGGTTATTCGTCAGCCCCGCATGGTCCTCCATCTCGACGCGCACCGTGGCAAAGAGCACCTTGAGCAGGCCGACCGCCAGCCCGGAAAGCAAAATCTCACGCACGGGTGGTCGCACCCTGCCGCAGCTCTGGTCGCTGGAGTCAGGAGTCAGCACGCACCTGCTCCACAAACCGGCGCAAGTTGGCCTGACCAATGCGCAGCCCGGTGATGACATCCTCGATCCCCTCAAACTCAATGGAAAGCACGCCATCATAACCCACCCGCTTCATGGCCCGCAGACACTCCACCACCGGAACATCCCCATGACCAATAATCGCACCACGCCAAAAATTCCCCCCGCGTGAGGCATGCCAGCCTTCCCCGGGATGTGGGAGGGTGCCGCGTTTCAAATGGAAATCCTTGGCGTGAACGTGAACGGCATAGGGCATGAGCCGACCCACGGCAATGCCAGGGTCTTCATCCACACAAATAAAGTTTCCCATATCCACGAGAAGGCCAAAGTTCTCATGCGCGACCGCTGCAGCCAGCTTTTCTACCCGCAGACTGTCCTGACAAAAGTATCCGTGATTTTCAACCATCGTCCGAATCCCAAGGCCCGCCGCGTATTCTGTCACCGCCCGACACCCTTCGACAAGAACCGGCAGCGCGTCGTCAAACCCCCTGCCTCGCGTATCGCCGGACGGGAAACCCGCCGACGCGTCATGACGCATCCCGGGCACACCCAGAATCTTCGCAATGTCCACCTCGCGGCAAACCCGCTCAATCTCCGCCTGCAAATCCCCACCACTGCCACCCAAAAAATCCGCCGGGATCGTATAGTTCGCAATGACGAGGCCCACCCGGTCTGCCTCGGCTTTCAGCTCCTGGGCAAAATCACTCAAACTGCGCCCCTCAGGAACCGCAATTTTGGAAAACTCCAAAACATCAAACCCCAGCTCCTTCGTCCTGGCAATGACCTCCTTCTGCGACATTGCACCGCTCCCCACCAAACGCGAATAACTATAACTGCTGACTCCAATTTTCATACACCCCACAATCCATAAGGCAAACCCGCTCAGCCAACAACCATGAAGAAGGGTGAGGCGCCGCCACCGGCAGCAATGGGTATTGCCAATCTCTCCGCCCAGTTGTTATGAACATTCCTTCTTATGCCTACGTACGAATACGCCTGCTCGAAATGCGGGAAGAATTTCGAGGTTTTTCAGTCCATGAAAGACGATCCGCTCAAGATCTGCACGAAGGAGCTTTGCCGCAGAAAAACATGGGGGAAGGGGAAGGTGAAGCGCCTGCTGGGAACCGGCGCGGGCATTATTTTCAAGGGGAGCGGGTTTTATGCGACCGACTATCGCAGCGAGAGCTACAAATCGGCGGCCAAGAAAGACTCGGAGAGCGCGAGTGCCAAGCCGGCGGCCACTGAATCGAAATCCTCCCCCTCCGAGGCCAAGACGACTGCCAAACCGGAAAAAGCCACCAAAGCCAAATCTTCATGAAAGTCTGCTCATCCTGCGGATTCGAAAACGATCCCACGCGGATTTTCTGTCAAAATTGCGGTGAGCGGCTGGAGGTCTCTGACGTCAGTTCCGATGCCACGCCTGCGCCGGCCACCCCGTACCGCTATGGTGACAAATCCCGGAAGAAGGCACACAAAAAACCGGGTTTTGCACGGTTGACAGTCACGTTGGTGCGGGAGGTGATCGGCTTGGCGATTCTGGCTGCCCTTATGGCCGCACTCTTGCAGGCTCTGCGTGCGCCGGATGCGATCCCGCCCCCGCAGACGGCCAAGACCGCTCTCACTTCCTTGCTGGCGGCGGATATCCAGGCCGCGCGGGAAAACCCGTATCCCAGATCCGTGGATGTCACCTGGGAACAGGCCAATACCTTCCTCGCTTCAAGGCTGACGGCTCTCGAAGGCACCACCAATGTTCTCCGAGCGCGTTTCGAGCGTGCCTACATTCTGGGCGAGGGCGACGAGGTGGTTTTGGGTGTCGAGCAGCGTCTCAGCCATTGGCCGGTGTATTTGCAGTTGACCTTTCAAATTCAGAGTTCATCCCAGGGCACGACCGCGCAGCCGGTTGCCGGACAGATGGGCCGTCTTCCGGTACCCAGATTTCTTCTGCATTATTTTGTTCGGACGTTTCAGGATGTGATGGATGCGCTCAAGACACCCACTTCATGGATTTCCTCCGCCACCGAGGTGACCCTCACCCCGGAAGGTGCGAAATTTCTTTGGCCCGGGAATGGGAATGGGAACGGGAATGGGAAGGTTGAGCCGTGATATTCCGGTGTGGCGGTTCCGGGCATTTGCGCTGACCGTTGGGCTGTGGGTGGCCTTGTCGGGAGGCGGCGTTGCTGCACCTACGCCCCGTCCGTCGCCGTCGCCGACGCCGATGGAGCGGACGCTGAGTGTGTCCGGGCAATTTGTCATTTATGGTGGCAACCGCAAGATGCGCTCCGAGATGGCGCGTCGGGTCGAGGAGCTGAGCGAGATGTTTTTTTCGGTGGCCGGGATTCCCGAGGATTGGAAGTGGCCGATTATTTTCAAGGTCTCGCCCAATCCCCGGCGCGACCCACCTCGTCCTAAAACCACGCTGCTGCTCGGTGACGGCGACACCCTGCGGATTCAGGTGGATTTTCCCGAGGATGGTCTTTCGTCCGCATCGTTGCTGGAGACGGCGGCCTTGCGGGCGCTGGCGCTCGAGTTCATGTTTCGGGACGCCCGTCCGACAGCCAACAAAGCGATCACCCTCCCTCCGGATTGGCTGGTGGAGGGGCTCTGGCAGGAATCCTCGACCAAGCGTGACGGGATACCTTCTGCACTGTTCGAGCGTCTCATTCAGGGCGGGCCACCACCAAAACTGGAGACGTTTTTGCGTCAGCGTCCCGAAACTCTGGACGCCACTTCGAGGGCAATCTACCGAGCGCAGGCCATGACCCTTCTTCGTGCGCTGCTTGCCTCGCGAGGTGGCAGAGCCTCCCTTTCCGCCTATTTGTCGGGTTTGCACGCGGCGCGCGCGGAAGATCCGGCTCCTCTGCTGGCTGCCTTCCCGGGCTTGAGCGAGCACCCGGCGGAACTCGCCAAACTCTGGACCCTCGAAATTGCCCGCCTCTCCGCCACCGGAAATCTGGACACGCTTTCGATTGAGGAAACCGATCAGCGTCTCGCGAAAATTCTCAACGCGCTCCAATCCACCGTACCGACAAAAAAGCCCGAGGAAAAGCCTCCCTCCGGCGTGGCGGCTCTGCCCGTGCTGGCGAAGGAGAAGGCCGGTCGCTACGTCCTGACCCAAAAAGTCGAGGAACTTCTCCTGCTGGAGGCCCGTGCGCACCCACTCTCCCAGCCCCTCGTGGAAGGCTACCGCACCCTGGCGGCAGAACTGGCCATCAAACCGCGCCGCAGTGCGGAGAAGCGCATCGCCGCCCTGGAAGAATTGCGCGGCGCCTTGCGAACGCGCGGGAGCGCGATCAGCGACTATTTGAACTGGTTCGAAGTCACGCAATTCAACACGGCCAGCCAGGATTTTCCGGAAGACCTTGTGCGCCCGTCTGAAGATGCGGTGCCCCGGCGTACGGATGCGGTATCCCGTGCTTTGGATGCGGTGGAGGCCACTCGCGAGTTGCCATGAGAGCCATGAGATCCATTTGGCGATCCCTGTTGCTTTCCCTGGCACTCGTCCTGGCTGGATGCGCCGGGCCTCAGAAGCCGGAGACGCAGGAGACGGCAATGAAGCCGCCACCGGTGCCGCCAGCTCCCCCGCCGCTCCAGAAACGCCGGGGATTTGTCGCCTCTCCGGACATGACCTGGCTGGGGGAGATGCTTACCCAGCGTCTCGAGCTGGCGCGTGCTGCCGCATGGACCCGCTTTGCCTCCGGCGTCCCCATCCCGGATGACGAAACCGCCTCCGCACATCTGATGGCACTGGTCGAGCCTGCTGTGCGTATCGGCATGCCCCGGGACGAAGCGACGGCTTTTTATATGGCGCAACTTCAGGCGGCAGATGCCTGGGAGCTGAAATTGCGTCGCAAATGGAAGAAACGCCCGCCGTCATCGCTGGCGCTCTCCATCGAGCGCATCCTCCGTCCGCAGGTCGAGGCCGTGGACGCGCAAATCCTCGCCACGCTGATCCGACTGCGCGGGCTGCCCCGTGGGAAACCCTTTCACCACTATTTAGTGGAACAATTTCAGCGTCGGGGCATCCCCAAGCCCGTGGCCCGCATCGCTGCCGCACCCTTCCTGCCACCGCGCAAAACCGCTCCAACCCCACCACCCCCCGACAACCCGGCGACACACTCGCAAAACCCCTCATGAAAAAATCCGCCGGAACCACCACAGAAAGCTGTTGCGCCCGCGCGTCTTTTGCTACACTCAGCAGCTATGGCCTACATTCATCAGTTCTTTGACGTTCTGATCGCATCCGGCGGCTCGGATCTTCACCTCGGAGAAGGACAACCTCCAAAAATCCGCCGACATGGAGAAATCAGTCCCATCCGGGAGACGCCCCTCACTCAGGAGGAGATGGCATTTATGCTCAGCGAGATTTGTTCGCCGTCCCGGTGGCAGCGCTTCGAGGAGGCTGGCGATCTGGATTTCGCGTATGAGATGGACGATGAAAACCGTTTTCGTTGCAACTATCTCAAGCAGACCAACGGTTATGGAGCCGTCTTCCGGATTATTCCCACCAAGATCAAGACCCTCGAAGAGCTGGGCGTTCCCTCGGTCATCAAGTCATTCGGAGAGATGCGCGGCGGCATCGTCCTGGTGACCGGCCCCACAGGGTCTGGCAAGAGCACAACGCTGGCGGCACTCATTGACTACATCAATGTCACCTACGCGCGCCATATCGTCACCATCGAGGAACCCATCGAATTTGTTCACCGCAACAAAAAATCCATCATTACCCAGCGCGAAGTTCCCGAACATTCGATCTCGTTTCCCATCGGTCTGAAGGCGGCCTTGCGTGAGGATGCCGACATTGTCCTCGTTGGTGAAATGCGCGACCTTGAGACGATTTCCCTGGCGCTGACTGCGGCGGAAACCGGCCTGCTGGTCTTTGGGACACTGCACACCAACAACTCCCGGAAAACCGTGGACCGCATGATTGACGCATTTCCTTCCGACCAACAGTCGCAGGTGCGCACGATGCTGGCTTCCTCGCTGCGTGGGGTGGCCGCCCAGCTCCTCCTCAAAAAGGCCGATGGGAATGGACGTGTCGCGGTCAATGAAATCCTGGTATGCAACAACGCGGTTTCCGCGATCATTCGCGAGGGCGCGACGCAAAAGCTCCAGGATGTCATTGTGGGAGGGCGGGCCGAGGGCATGCAATTCATGGACGACGCCATTTGGGATCAGCTCGTTCATGGAAACGTGAGCCCGCACGAGGCCTACATGAAGGCCATTGACAAACACCGTTTCAAGCCCTTCCTTCCGGCGGACGAGGAAGACCTCGCCAACGCGGCAGGCCCTTACGAGGATCCGGCTGACCAGGTCAAGAAGCCCCGGCTTCGCGGAGCGCACAAGTAAGTTTTTTCAGGGTTTGGTTCCGATGGCGAGGAGCGTTTGGAAGTGTGGGGCGGAACGCTCGCGGGCTACAGCGCGTGTTTCGACGGCGGCGAAGCCGGCATCGGACAGCAGGGTGCGGAGTTCAATTTCTGAGAAGCCCAGCCAGACATGGGCAAACCGTTCCCGGGCCTGTTCATAGGAATGGGCGGCGAGGTCGAGGATGAGCGCGCGTCCTCCGGGCTTGAGGATGCGGAAGGCCGACTCGATGGCGCGGTGAGGCGCTGCTGCGTGGTGCAGGCTTTGACTAAAGAGCGCGAGGTCCACGCTGGAGGGCGCGAGGGGGGGAGCCTCGATGTCTCCCAGGCGGTATTCGAGGTTATGGAATCCGTTTTCGCGGGCCAGGGCGGCCCCAAATTCGACCATCTTGGGAGAATTATCCACAGCAATGACGGTTTGGGCCTGCCGGGCGAGAAGCTGGGAGAGGGTGCCTTCTCCGGCTCCGAGATCCGCAATAGTCATCGGCGGGAGCAGGTTGAGGAGCGCGTGAGCGAGTGCCTGCCAGGAGCGCCCCGGAACATACGTGCGCCCAAACTTTCCCGCGAGCTGGTCGAAGTAGGCGGCGGCGCGGTCTTTGCGTCGCGCCAGGGCGAGGTCAAGCGCCGCGCGATCCCGGCTGGCATCGGGTGTCTCGGCAACAGCTTCCTCCAGGAGGATGAGCAGGCTGGGGGACAGACGTCCCAGAGCTGAATAAAAGCGGTTTTTCCCAACCCGCCGGTCCCGGACCAGACCTTCGCGCTTGAGGAGTCCCAGACTTGCGGAAATGCGCGATTGTCCCATGCCGAGAATCTCCTGAAGCTCCGCCACCGTGAGATCCTCATCGGCCAGCAGGAGCAAAATGCGCGCCCTCGTGGGATCGGACGCCGCCCGTAGAGAACTCAATATCCGGGACATCATGGCGGGGATTATGGCATGATGGCCGGGTGGAAATCCATTGGATTATCCGCGCCTCTCTGCTAACGGGTACCCGATGAACGCTCCGGATTCTGATTTGCCAACGGGTGAGGACATTGCTGATCTCAGGGGGCAAATTGATGCGATTGACGACCAATTGGTGCGGCTTTTGAACGAGCGTGCGACTGTGGCCAAGCAGATTGGCGCATTCAAGCACCGCGAGGGACTTCCCATTTACTCGCCGGAGCGGGAGGACAGGCTCCTGCGCGGTCTCGCCGACAAAAACGCCGGTCGCCCGCTGCCCACCGTCTCCCTGCTTGCCATTTATCGCGAGATCATGTCGGCGGCCCTTGCTCTGGAAAAGAACATTGCGATTGCCTGTCTTGGACCCGTTGGTTCGGCCACCCATCAGGCGGCCCGTGAGAAGTTTGGGTCCAGTGTGAGCTACCGGCCTCTGGCGACAGTGGGAGCGGTTTTTCGTGAAGTGATCACGGGGGAATCCGACTGCGGGGTGGTTCCGCTGGATGAAGCCGGGCATGGAACGCTCAATGCCACGCTGGATTGTCTGGCGGAAAGTGACATCCAGATTTGCGCCCAGATTTTTGCGGTGATGGATGAGGACGATCCCGGACGGAGCCGGACGCGCTTTCTGGTTTTGGGGGGCTCATTAAACCCACCCTCCGAGCGTGATGCCACCATGATCCTGCTGCGCGTCGAGGACAAACCTGGAGCGTTGATTCGTGCCCTCGAACCATTCCGTGAGCATGAGATCAACCTGCAGCACGTCGCCAACCGCCCGGCATCCAAAGGGAGCCAGGATGTGTTTTTCTTTGTCGAGGCCGAGGGACACAGCCGCGACCTCCAAACCTCCAACGTCTTTCGCGACCTCTCGATGCGTTGCCGCGCCGTCAAACTCCTCGGCAGCTATCCATGCCCGGCCACTGCGCCCACCGGGGCCTAACCGTGCGTTTCAGAAATCGCCAGTGCCAGCCCGCAGGATGACAATGATTCATATCGCCCGCGAATCCCGTCCGCTCGGCAAATATCCGCCCGAGGTGGTCGCCGAGGGTCTCAGAAGCGGACGGTTTTTGCCGACCGATCTGGCCTGGCAGGATCCGATGCCCGATTGGGTTCCGCTGGCCAACTTCGAGGGCCTCCCGGAAACGGAGGAACCCACCCCCGAAGAACCACAGGGCGAAAATGTTGCCGACCCCGCATTGCTCCCCGGGGTCGGGGAGCCTGCCTGGGAGCACCGTCATGAGGTGGGGATTTTCCGGGCGTTTCGCGATACTCTTCTGGGGATTTATGGAAACCCGCAGAGGGTGTTTTCCGGACTTCGTGAGCAGGGAGGGGTTCTTTCTGCAGCAGGTTTTCTGGTTTTGACAGCCACTCTGAGTGGATGGATTGCATTGGGTTATCAGGTGATCTTTCTGAAAATCAGCCCGCAGGCGCGGGAGGAGTTGATCAAAACGCTCCCACCCGAGGCGCGTCATTGGCTCATGCCCGGGATGGTGGTTTTCGCGGTTCTTTTGCCCTTGATGGTCGCTCTGAGTGGATTGATTTCCAGCGCGGCGTTTCATGCGGTGTTGATGCTGCTGGCGCGGGTGCCGGTTCGCTTCGAGCGCACGGTGAGGGTGTATTGCTATGCCTGGGGTGCGGCTTCGATTCTCCAATTGCTCCCCATGCTGGGCGGCTATCTTTACCCCGCTTTCGCTGCCTATCTGACCGTCCTGGGACTCCGATGCGCACAAAAGGTGCCTGCGCGCGTGGCCATTCTGGCTGTTTTTATTCCGCTTCTCATTTGCTGTGGGCTGGCCGCCATGATGCCGCAAATCAGCAGCCTGCTGGCCGCCAGCGGCGCGGGCGGATCAGCCCACTGAGGAAATACCACCTCCGGAGAGGCGGCATCGGATCGGGCGAAGACCAAATTTGTGAGTGATGATTGCAGCCTGGTTCCCCAATTCGAGAGATCCTCGGCACAGTTCGTGGGGACTGACTAAAGAACCACCAGATTGGAGGGCTGGGTCATTTTCAGGGACGACTGCGGGATATCCCGGTCAAAAGTTACGAGCCGTCCCTCGTGATGCGTGGCCAGCGCGAGAAGGTAGATGTCCGTTAATTGTCGGCTGCCATGGATGCGATCGGGAACGAAGGTTTTCGTGTCACGCATGCTCAAGTCGTCCGGCCAAAATTCATGGTCGGTTGCAGCGACAAACGCCGACTGCGCGTTGATAATTTCCTTCGCGTGGAAACGACGCGTCGTCGAATATGCCGGGTTGATCATGATGCGAACCACGCCATTTTCCACCAGGGGACAACTGGCCCATCCCCGATGGGAATTTTTCGCCCACCATTCATGGGCTCGCTGATGGAAGGCATGAGCGGCATCCAGCAGCGCGATCACGACATTCACATCCAGCAGGGCGCGCACCTTAGACGCCCTCTTCTTCGATCAGTTTTTGAACCTTCTCCAGCGTGACGATCTCTCCCGACCTCGCGGGAAAAATTGGCACCCCGTTTCTCGTAGTCGGTCTTCTGGCGACTCTCGACGTCGTGCGGAACATGGCTTCTCTCGCCAAACGGGAGAGTATTTTTCCGGCTGTGCTCTTCTCGATGGAAGCCAGCTCCTTTGCCGCTTGAAGAACGTCGTCCTCAATATCTAACGTGGTTCTCATGCATCTGATGCTCATACATCACACCGTAAAACGCAAGCTCGTTCTCTCACCTGCTCGCTGGTGCTTTCCATCGTCGCAGTGTTTCCAGTTGCCGTTGAAGCCCAGGGTGGCGCAAGCGGCGGGACAGTCACAGTGAGCTTCAATCACACCGCCTCCGATTATCAGCCCACTGAAACGGCGGGCGTCCCTCCCCACTGCGTCGCGCAAAGGATCGTGCGACTGCTTTTGACCTGATGGGCGGCTTCCGTGGCCAAGCGGGGGGAGTTGCAGTCGCGGCTCAGGTGGCAAAGGATGAGCGTTTCCAGCTCCGGGGCATCCAGCGAGGCCAGAGCCCGGGCGGCCTCAGCGTTCGAGAGGTGGCCGTGGCGCGAAGCGATGCGCTGCTTCACCGACCAGGGCCGCTTGGTGTCCTGCTGGAGAAGCTCTTCGTCATAATTCATTTCAATGAGGAGGCCCTGAATCCCCCGCATGGCTTCGAGCACAAGCCGGTTTGCGTGGCCCAGATCGGTCAAAAATCCAAAGGCGACTCCGTCCTCTTCGATGCGGAATCCGACGGGGTCCATCGCATCGTGTGGCACCGGAAAAGCCCGTACCATCAGCCCGCCCAAAGCAAACCGCGATCCGGTCTCAAACAGGTGGAAGCATCCACGCGGGATGTCCGCAGGCAGGGCGGAAGCGGTTTGGGAATTGCAAAAGACACGGGTAGGCCATTTTTTACAAAACACCCGCAATCCGGAGGTGTGATCGGTGTGTTCGTGAGTCAGCAGGATGCCATCAACCTCGGCTGGAGAAACCCCCAGCGTGGCGAGACGGGCCTCCATCTGGCGACAGGAAAGCCCGGCATCCACCAGCAGTGTGACGCCTCCACCGCGCAAAAGCGTCGCATTCCCCGCACTCCCACTCCCCAGCATCGCAACCTCCATGACCAGCCACCTTATCCCGCGACGAACACCCGGCCAAGCCTCATCCCGCAACCTCCGAAAAATTATCGGAAAAAATACGCCGAAAGTGAGGGGTGAAATCCTGCGGTCGCGCACGAATCCATCCCGCGATTTTCCGAAGCGGAAAAAATGCGCCGGCTTCGACCTCGAGGCGGGCCAGCCGGAATGGGCCCTCATGGTGGCCGCGGAAGATTTCCACGAATTCCCAGGATGTCTCCTGCGAGGCTTCGAGCCGCCCAATTTTTTCGAGGGGGGCCGTCGCTCCAATCTCCTCGAGAAGCTCCCGCGAGGCAGCCTGCGCATAGGTTTCCCCCGCATCCACATGTCCGGCGGATGAGGAGTCCCAGAGCGAGGGATTCAATTCCTTCCAGAGAGCGCGTTTCTGGAGGAAAAGCTCTCCCTTTGCATTAAAAATCAGGATGTGGACGGCCCGATGCCGCAAGTTATTCACATGCACAAATTGACGGGGGCGGGACTCGATCACCCGGTCACCGGCATCCACCACATCGCACAACTCTTCCGCCGAGGCGGTCGCCGGTGGCCCTGCAGTGACGGCCAGTTCCTCCCACTGCCTCATGGTGAGAGCCTCCGCCCGTATGTCTTCCGCCATATCGAGCCGGGCGCAGAGGTCGGGCCACGCCGGATGCAGCTCCGGCAGGAGCTTTCGCAATTGCTTGCGCCGCTCGGCAAATCCACGCCGCACCAGATCATCAAATACGCCCTCATCCAACGGGCGCAAACCCTCCGCTCCATGCCGCGTCAGAACCACCGCCGCCGAAAAAACCTTCGGCTCGGGATAAAACACCGTGGGCGGCAAATGGCGGATGATGCGCGCTTCCCAGCGTCGCTGGATGCACACCGACATCGCGCCAAAATCCGCTGAGCCGGGACGCGCACAAATGCGCCCGGCCACCTCGCGCTGCAGCGTCAGAACAAGTGTGGAGGCTGGTGAAACGGCAGATGCGAATTTAGCGATCAGGGGTGTGGAGACATAATACGGGAGATTTCCGATCACGGCCACCCGCCCACCACCGCAGATTTCGCGCAGATCGAATTTGAGGGCATCCGCGTGGAACAGTTCCACCTGGGGGGAGGAGTGGTGCTCGGCAAGCCAGCGAGCCATCACATGATCTTTTTCGATGAGAACGAGTCGTTGTGCGTGATGGATCAGATGTTCCGTCAAAGCGCCGAGTCCCGGCCCGATTTCGACAATGGTTCCGTCGTGGGTGCCATCCAGGGACTCAGCCAGAGCACACGCGAGATTTTGATCGTGCAGAAAGTTCTGGCCGAGCGATTGCCGCGGACGCACCCCCAGACTTTGTAAAGCCGCGCGTATCTCGGTGAGGGTCATGTCATTTCAGATGCAGCACCACGGCTCATTCACAAACCCCGCGTGAACAACCCTCGAAAGCAAGCCGTCTTTGTTCCCAAGTTATTCACAGAAGGCGTGTATGGTCGGCAAATTGCCTCAAAACACTCTCCAAGACGAGAAGAAGAGGATACCGATGAGGGCGAGGATGGGCAGGAGGATGGGGATGGCGTAGCGGAAGATATATCCGAAGAAGCTGGGCGTCTTGATGCGGGCGTGGTCGGCGATGGCTTTGACCATGAGGTTGGGGCCATTGCCGATATAGGACATGGCACCAAAGAAGACTGCGCCGACGGAGATGGCCGTGACCTCCAGCGGGTGTTCGGCAATGTTGCGGAGGACTTCGGCAGGGGAGTTGACGTCGAGATGGAAAAGGCCCATTTCTGCGGAGAGGAAGGTCAGATAGGTGGGAGCGTTGTCGAGGAATGCGGAGAGGGTTCCGGTGGCCCAATACATTTGGTGGGCGGTCGAGATGCCGAGTTCTGAAGCGTGTGAGCCGAGATAGTCGAGTGCGGGGATCATGGTGGCGAAGATGCCCGCGAATAGCCACCCGACTTCCTTGATGGGTTCAAAATCGAATTGGTTGGCCTGGTGGATGGTCTTGGATGTGGAGCGCAGGGAACCCAGGGCGGCAGCCCACATGAGAGCCTCGGGGACCAGGGGTGCGAGATGGCGGCTCGAAAGTACCGCCGCAAGGATGACCGCGAGGAACAGCAGATTGTGGAGGCCCTGGAATTGCCAGAGTCTCGAGCCGGCCAGCTCTGCGGAGACCTCCTCCGGCGGGCGGCGGTAATTGAGCCGATCCACGATGTAAAAGACGGCCAGGAGAATCGCCACGGCCACCAACCACATCGGCCAGCAATGCACCAAAACCCAAAAGAAGGGAATCCCGCGCAGGAACCCCAAAAAAAGCGGCGGGTCGCCAATGGGCGTGAGGGCGCCTCCCACGTTGCTCACGATGAAAATGAAGAAGACGATGTGGAAGGCGGTGATTCGATAACGGTTCATCCGAATCCACGGACGGATGAGGAGCATCGAGGCGCCGGTTGTTCCGATGAGGTTGGAAATCAGCGCCCCCGCCAGAAGAAAAAGAACGTTGCCCGAGGGACGTGCGCCCCCGCGAACCACAATGTGGATGCCGCCGGAGACCACGAAGAGCGAACCGATCAGAGAGATGAAGCTGATATACTCGTGACCGACATGAACGATGCGCTCGCCCGCATCGAGTCCGAAGAAGTAGTAGGCGAGGGAAATCAGTCCCAGGCCCACCGCAACTCGCGGGTAATTTTTGTGCCACCACGCGGCGGCCAACAGTGGGGCGAGGGCGATGGATAACAGCAGTGCCACGAACGGTAGAACCGACCACAGAGCGGGGTCTGGTGTTGTCGAGGCGGCAATAATTGGATTCAAATCACTGATTTTTATGGACATCCCATCGCCAACCTTCAAGAACATTCAAACGCGCATGACCATTTCCTTCAATTTCCGAACCTTTTTTCCCGCTGCCGCCGTTTGTGCGCTCGCTCTTGCCCATGCCGGGTGCTCATCCATCAGCGTGTCGCGCTCGGATACGGTTGCCACCCCCCCTCCCAAAAAAGTTCCCACAAAAATTTTTGTTCAACCCTTTGGATTTTATGATCCGGGCCTTCGTGTGGATCGCGGGGGTGTGGAATTGGAGGCTTTCAAGAAGGAGGCCAGCGGGAGGCTGGCGCAGAATCTGGCGCAGCGACTTTCCGAGCATGTGGCGCCGGCCGAGGTGGTGGAGGAATCCCGGCGGCTTCCCCGGGGGAATTACTGGCTGATCACCGGACGGATCGAGCGGATGTACCAAGGGAGCCGCGCGTTGCGCGCCGTGGTCGGTCATGGCTTTGGCGGAACCAAGCTCGAAACCACCTCGATGGTCTATGATCTCTCCCGACGCCCACAACGCGCGTTTTTGATCATGGAAACCACCGGAGGCTCGAATGCCATGCCCGGCGCCATCGGCGTGGTCGGATACTTCATGGGCGGCATCACAGCACTGCCTGCCGCCGGCAACATGCTCGAAGGCCTGCGCTCGGGCGTCACCTTTGACACCCAGCGCACCAGCAAGGAGATCACCGCAACGCTCTCCGAATTTTTATACCAACAGCAGGCGATTCCGCGCGAAAAAGCCCTTTCCCCCAAACGCCCGGGCCGGTGGCAGCCGGATTTCTGGCCCTTCAAAAATCGCCCCGCATCGCTCCCCACTGCCTCCAAGCCGGAACAGCCAACCAAGCCGAAATAGCCGGATGCCAGAATAACGCACCCGGTGCGGCGGACGGACAGCCTGGCCGCATTCTGACATTGCACAGTCACCCCCCGAACGCACACAACTGGCCCGCAGAGGCAATCGCACTCAGCAACCGAAAATGATTTGTGCGGGTGCTTCGATCAGCCGTTGTTGGCTAACATCATCATGACCTGGGTTGCCAGGGCGACCAGTGAGATGACCAATGCGGCAATCCCAATCACCGGAGAAACTTCCAGTCCGCCGGAAGGAGCTGCGCTTTGTTGCGGAACCGTACGGATTGCCGACGATGCGCCTCCCGTGACGGGCTGAGGTGTCTGCTGCAGTTTTACCGTGGCCTGCGGCAGGGGAGCTTTGGGCGCAGCGGGAGGGATCGCGACGCGTGCGGTCTCCTTTTTGCTGGAGCTGCCCATGACGGGTGCTGGAGCAATGACCGGGGCGGAAGGGGCCGATGGCTGCTTGGGAGCGGCGGGTGCCGGAGGAGCTGGTGCCACAGCGGGCTTTGCAGATGCAGGCGGCGGCGGTGCTGTCGGGGGTTTGGGAATCGTGGGCAGCGGTGCTGTGCTTGGTTTGGGCGGCATTGCGGCAGGAGCAGGAGGCGCCGAGGGAGGAGTCGGCGGTTTGACAACCGCTCCCGGAGCGGAAGGAGGAGGGATCACCGGCGGTTTGGGAATTGTGGGAGGCGGAGCGGAAGCGGCGGGAGGTTGTGGTGGGGTGGCCGGTTTGGGAATCACAGGTGCCGGCGCGGGCGGGGTCGCCGACATGGCCGAAGCAGCCGCCGGAATCGTCGTGGTCGCGGTCTTCGGAACTGGACGCGGCGGCAGGTTGATCATCGCGGTTTCGCGTGGGGTGCCTCCAAGTGGCTGACCGTCTCTGCGTGGCGGGAGAACGATCCTGACGGTTTCCTTTTTAGGCTCTGACATGATATCTGTATGTTGTGTGGTTAAGACAACTTGCGTTGCATGGGCAGTTATTCACAGAAAAGCGGGGATTGTCAACCGATTCGTTGCATAATTTTTTGGGCAATTTTCACAAGTATTCCGCCAACTGCTCTTTCAGAAGGGTTCGGGCGCGAAAAAGCAGGCTTTTGACGGCGGGAACCGAAACCTCGAGAGCTTTGGCAATTTCTTCGTAGGGCATGTCTTCGTAACGGCGGAGGATGAGTGCCATGCGCGGCTTTTCAGGGAGCGCGGCGAGAGCGCGATCAATGGCGCGAGTCAGCTCGCGACTGGTGACCTGTGCGCCTGCGGGTGGCTGGGATGGGTCGGCGATCTGCCGCGCCGGTGAGTCCTCGGAGGCTGTTGCGGAAGGTTCCAGAGGTTCGAGGCGGGAGCGGTTTCGGCGACGAAATTCGTTGAAGACGAGATTGCGGGTGATGGTCATCAGCCAGGTGGTGAATTTGGCCTCCGGTCGGTAGCGCGGGGCGGACTTCCAGGCCCTCAGAAAAACCGTCTGCGCGATGTCCTCGGCACCATCCGTGAAGCCCAGCATTTTGGCTGCGGTTCCCACCACGGCATGCTGGTGCCGCTCGACGAGCACTTCGAAGGCTCCGGTGTCGCCACGCCCCGCGCGCAGCATCAAGTCCTCGTCGCTGTCTTGGAAAGTCATGCCGCGTCGCAGGCGCATCCGACGGTGGCGCGGAGATTGACAAAAAGGATCGGCATGGAAGAGCGGTTCGCTGATTGAACCCAGGCCGGGTGCTCCCGTTTCATAGAAGGTCGGGGCGACGCTCCCGGGTCAGACGCTCGGCGGCTTTTTGGCGCCAGTCGGCAATGGCTCCATGATCGCCCGAAAGCAGGACGGGCGGTGTCTCCCATCCCTGAAAGCTGGCCGGGCGGGTGTAGTGGGGGTGATCGAGGATGCCGGTGGTGAACGACTCGGCGAGGGCGCTTCCGGAGTCGCCGAGGACTCCGGGCAGGAGGCGGGAGATGGTGTCGGTGAGCACCAATGCGGCCAGTGCGCCATTGGTGAGCACATAATCGCCGATGGAGATTTCTTCATCCACCAGGTGATCCGCCACGCGCTGATCCACCCCTTCATAATGGCCGCAAACAAAAATCAAATGGCTTTTTTGCGCCAGACGCTCGGCGGATTTTTGTCGGAATGGGACGCCATGCGGAGAGAGGAGAACGACATGGGTTTCCGGTGCGCGCAGCTCAAGGAGGGCGTCGGCAATCGGCTCGACCATCATCACCATCCCCGGACCGCCCCCATACGGGGCATCGTCGGTCTGCCGGTGACGACCCTTCGCCCAGCGACGCAAATCCACCGCCTCCGCCTCGACCAGCCCCGCCCGCCGCGCCCGTCCCAGAATGGACTCGGAAAGAACCGCCTCGCACAATCCCGGAAAAATTGTGAGGATTTGAATTTTCATGCGTGGCGGGGTTGACTGTGCCACACCGCGCCATGACCCGCAAGCCGTCCTGAAAGCACCCATGTCCCGTCATTCATCAAAGCCCCGCAGCCGTTCCCGCAAAAAGAAAAAGCCGGGTTGTCGGAGTCTGTTGTTTTGGTTTGGTTTCAAGGTGGCCCTGGTGACGCTGATTTTGTGGGCTTTGGTGGCACTGGGGTTTTACGCATGGGCGCTGACCTACGATCTCTCGAAGATTGCCGAGATGCCGGAGCGTTCGGTGATTTACGACAAGGATGGCCAATTTTACAGTCGGTTGGCCGGTGAGAACCGTGTGGTGGTGCCCTTTGACCGTGTATCGAACGATTTTATCAACGCGCTGCTGGCGCGTGAGGACACGCGGTTTTATCGTCACAAAGGCGTGGATCCCATCGGGATTGCACGCGCGGTCGTGCGCAATTTCATTGCGGGTGGCCTGCGCGAAGGAGCCAGCACCATCACCCAGCAGCTCGCCCGCAACAGCTTCCCGCTCGGCGGCAAAAACTTCCTCCGCAAAATGATCGAGGCCGCGCTCGCCTACCGTATCGAGACCGAGCTGACCAAAGAGGAAATCCTCGAGGCCTACGTGAACCGCATCTATTTCGGCAGCGGCTATTATGGAGTCGAGACGGCCAGCCAGGCCTACTTTGGAAACCCCGCCTCGCGACTCACCCTCCCGGAAGCCGCCCTGCTGGCGGGATTGATCCGCAGCCCCAACCGCTACTCGCCCTTCAATGATCTGGAACGCTCACAAAAGGAGCGCGACAACGTCCTCGAACGGATGCTCAAAGTGGGGCTGATCACGGAGAGCGAATTTCAGGCGGCGGTTGCCACGCCGCCCCGCATTGCGAAAAAGACTCCGGGTGGCCCGCAGGACAACTGGGCGGTGGAGACCATCCTGCGGGAGCTTGACCTCGTGCTCGACCACGGCGAACTCAGCGGTGGCGGTCTCCGGATAGAAACCACGATTGACCCGCGCCTGCAGGCTGTCGCCGAGGAAAGCATCGCGCGCAGGCTGGCCGGGTACGAATCCCGCCCCGGGTTCCGTCACCGTCCCAAATCCGCGTTTCCCGACGTGGAACTGACCACGGAATCCGGCGTGCCGTGGCTTGAGGCCGCTGCCATCGTTATTGATAATCGCACCGGGGGCATCCGGGCCACCGTGGGCGGAAGGAGCCTCCACACCAGCCGCTTCAATCGCGCTTTCTACGGACGCCGCCAGGCAGGGTCAGCCATCAAACCCTTCGTTTATGCCAAAGCCTTCGAGCGCGGATTGTCCCCCGGCCAGACCGTCAGCGATGAACGGCTTGCACCGGCTGAGATTCCCCGCGCTTATGGACGCTATGATCCCGCCAACTCGGATCACTCTTACCGGGGCGCACTCCCGGCCTCGGAGGGTCTCATTTTATCACGCAATACAATGACCGTCCGTATCGGGCTGACAGCCGGGCTGGACAGGGTTGCGGATTTAATCCGACTGGCCGGGATCGCTCCCGATCC
>JAJTZA010000061.1 GCA_021463905.1 Terrimicrobiaceae bacterium
ATCCTCTCGGATGAAATCTACGAAAAGCTCGTTTACGACGAAGCCGATCACGTGAGCATTGCCTCGCTGACCCCCGAGGCCTACGATCTGACCATCACCGTCAATGGCTTCAGTAAGGCCTACGCAATGACCGGATGGCGGCTGGGCTACCTAGGCGCGCCGGAGGCCATCGCCAAGTCCATTGACTCGATGCAAAGCCACATGACCTCGAACCCCTGCTCGTTTGCCCAGCGGGGCGCTCTGGCCGCGCTAACCGGCGACCAACAGTGCGTCGAGGACATGCGCGAGGAATTCGATATTCGCCGCCAGTATATGTTCGATCGCGCCACAGCCATTCCCGGGCTGCGCGCGGTGAAGCCGCAAGGTGCTTTCTACCTGCTCGTGGACATCAGCCACTTCGGACTCAATTCGCAAAACTTTGCCGACCGACTGCTCGGCAAGGCCAACGTAGCCGTCGTGCCGGGCATTGCCTTTGGCAACGACCAGACCGTCCGCCTGAGCTACGCGGTGAGCCTCGACATCATCAAAACCGGATTCGACCGCATCGAGGAGTTCTGCAAATCGCTCTGAGGGCCACAGGCCGCTTGTAAGTAAAAAATAGGGGGCAGGTCGGGAAAATTTCTTCTCGCTACCGAGCGGAAGAGGGAGTACGGAAACTGGGCATGAGCGATGAATTGACCTCTCCGCACCTGCCCGCTGTCGGCTTCATTTCGGCGCTGGATTCTGAGCAACGCGGGATTTTAAGTTCCTACGGCAGTTTTCATTTCGCCGAAGCGGGAAAGACGCTGATCCACCAGGATGAATCGCACGGGAAGCTGTTTTTTGTCATCAGTGGATTGCTGCACGCGATTCGTCGGGAGGGAGACCGGGACCTGCTTCTGGGAACCATTCACCAGGGGGATTGGGTGGGCGAGGTGGACCTCTTCGATCCCAGCGCGGCCATTTGCTCGGTCACCGTCATTGAAAAAGCGCAGTATTGGGTGATGACGCGTCCGGACTTCGAGGACTTCGTCAACACGCACACCGAGGCCGGCATTCAGATTATGGTGGGCGTTTCCTCGACGCTGGCGCGTCGGCTGCGCAACCTCACCCGCAAACTCGTCGAGGAAGCAGAAATGGCCTCGGTGCGGGCCTCGCTCTTCGGAGAACGGTAACAGACACGCCCAGAGTTCTCCGGGAACTGCGCGAGCGGAAACTTCAGCGAAGCGGCTCGGGAATGCCCGCATGGAGACGCTTGATGTCCTGCGCGGCATCCCGGTGGCAAACCAGGATGGCATCGGGCGTTTCCACCACCACGAGGTTTTCCACGCCGCACAGGGCGATGTGCCGTCCATTGGAAATCGCGATGTTGTTTTTGGATTCGTGGAGAGCGACCGACCCGCGCAGGGTGTTGCCGGTTTCATCATGGCCCAAATGCCTCGGCAGTGCGTCCCATGAACCGACATCATCCCAGTCAAAAAGCGCGCGCAGGGCCAGGACGGTTTCCGCCTGTTCGAGGATGGCGTAATCCACGGATATTTTGGGGAGCTGCGCGAAGTGCTCCTGCCAGGAATTGCCATGGAACTCACGGATGAATTTTGCGAGAGGGGGTGCGAGGCGCTCACATTCGTTCAGGAAGGTGGCGGCTTTCCAGATAAAGATTCCGGCATTCCATGCGTAGTGGCCGCTGCGCAGGTAGTGAACTGCTGTGGGCAGGTCGGGCTTTTCCACAAAGCGCAGGACGGGTATGGCTTCGCCCTGCGGCGGGGGATCGCCGAGGCGCAGGTATCCAAAAGCAGTCGAGGGGGTGGTGGGCGGGATGGCAAAGGTGACAAGAGCCGGCTGCGCGTCGGCTGTCGCAAAAGCCTCACGCAACTGGCTGCGGAATGCTCCGGTGTTGTGGATCATCGCGTCTGCGGGGAGGAGTGCGCACAGCGCGTCGGGGTCGCCCGGCAACGCAGTCGCCAGCGCACAGGCGGGACCGGTGTCGCGCTTTGCCGGTTCCGCGATGATGTTTTTCTCCGGCAAAAAAGGCAGTGTGGCGCGGGCTGCTTCCTGCTGTGCCGCATTGGTCAGCACAAACACCCGCTCCCAGGGGATCAATCCCTCGAGACGCCGGACGGTGGTTTCGAGCAGGGTTTGCTCGCCCAATAATTTCAACAGATGCTTGGGAGTGTGCGAGCGACTCATCGGCCAGAAACGCTCTCCGCTCCCCCCGGCCAGAATAAAAACGTGGCAACGATCCTCCATGTTGCTAGTCAACGAGAGTGACCCGCCCGGTCTCCAGGTCATACATCGCACTGACCATTTTAATTTGCCCTGATTTTCCCAGTCCGGCCAGGATGGGGCTGCTGCGGCGGATGTTTTGTAAAACCCGTCGGGAGTTTTCCTCCGCGACTTTATTGACAAACCGGAGATTCGAGGCGGAGGGAGGGAGGCCCGGTGAATTCCTCTGCACCGCTTTCACGGACGGACGAATTTTTTTGAGAATGCCGGTGAGATGGCCCATGCGCACAGGGTTGCAGGCGCCCTTGACCGCGCCGCAGGACGTGTGGCCGAGCACCATGACCAGCTTGGCACCCGCCAGTTGGGTCGCAAATTCCATGGAACCCAACTGATCCCGATCTTCCACATTACCGGCCACGCGTCCCACAAAGACGTCGCCCAGGCCTTGGTCAAAGATGCTCTCGGGGACGACGCGCGAGTCCATGCAGGAAAGAATCACCGCCAGCGGAAATTGCCCCTTCGCGGAAACCTCGCGCCGCGAGGGGAGGTTTTTCGCTGTGGTTTGGTTGGCCACAAATCGCGCATTTCCCTGCATCAGCCCGGCCAGAACCGACTCGGGCGATGAGGCCGCCTGCCGGGACTTTGATACTTGTGCGCGAACCGGGAAAATACCCAGCCCCAACACGAGCACCGCCAGAATGCAGATTTTGTTCCCGGTGTTCACATCCTTCCGGAATGTTAAAAAACCAGCCATCGCGGGATCATTCTATGACAAAGCGCAAGGCCAATGCCATCGGATTTTTCTTGAGTCCTGTCCTCCGGGCTTTCACGGTTTCGCCGGTATGCACAAATTCAGTTATCGGGGCGGACGTCTCTTTTGTGAGGGGGTGGATTTGGGTCGGCTGGCGGAGGAAACAGGCACTCCCGCCTACGTGTATTCGGCGGGCACCCTCCTCGAAAATTACCGCCGCCTGGAGGCGGCTTTCTCGTCTCTCGACCATCGCGTATGCTACGCCATCAAAGCCAACTCGAATTTGGCGGTGCTCGATCTGCTGGCCCGCGCCGGCTCGGGTTTTGATATTGTCAGCGGCGGAGAACTCTTCCGCGTTCTGGCGGCGGGTGGCAGCCCCGCGCGGACAACTTTCGCAGGCGTGGGCAAGTCGGTCGCGGAGATCGAGACCGCTCTACGCGCGGGCATCTACTCGCTGAACGTGGAGAGTGAGACGGAGCTGGAGCGGATCGA
Source organism: Terrimicrobiaceae bacterium (assembly GCA_021463905.1). GTDB lineage: Bacteria > Verrucomicrobiota > Verrucomicrobiia > Chthoniobacterales > Terrimicrobiaceae > JAJTZA01. The sequence continues at coordinate 3,449 of JAJTZA010000061.1, forward strand.
GGCTGTGGCCGCACGCCTTGGCCTTGAAGCGCCGGTGGCCATTCGCGTGAACCCGGATGTGGATGCCGGAACCCACGCTTTCATTTCCACGGGGCGCAGCCTGAACAAGTTTGGCATCGGTCTGGACCGTGCCGGGGAGGTGTACCGCCGGGCTGCGAATTGCCGACACCTGAAACTGCGCGGCATTCAAACACATATCGGCTCGCAAATTCTGGAAACCAGGCCCTTCGTCGAGGCCATTGAAAAGCTGCTCCCTCTCGTCCGAGCACTCAAGCGCGAATACCAAATCGAGTTTTTCAGCATCGGAGGCGGGATGGGGATTGTCTATGAGCAGGCCCTGGCCAGCGGTCATGCGGATTGGTGGACGCAGCCAGCCACAACGCCCCGCCTGGATCCGGAAACTTATGCCGCCGCTCTCCTCCCCCTGCTCGAACCCCTCGGCTTGAAAATCCTTCTTGAACCGGGACGCAGCCTCGTGGGAAACGCCGGCGCACTCCTCGCCACCGTCGAATACGTCAAGCAGGCTCCCGGCAAGACATTCGTCATCGTGGACACCGCCATGAATGACCTGATCCGCCCCGCGCTCTATGACGGATGGCATGAAATTGTTCCACTCCAGGAACCCGCTTCGGACGCCCGCCTCGCTGTGGATGTCGTCGGACCCGTCTGCGAAAGCGGCGATTTTATTGCCAAAGACCGCAAGCTTCCGCCGCTGAAAGCCGGGGATCGTCTCGCCATCTTGAGCACAGGCGCATACGGTTCGAGCATGGCCTCGAATTACAACTCGCGCCCGCTCGCCCCGGAAATCCTTGTGCATGGCGACACCCATCGGGTTGTGCGTCAGCGGCAAACCCTTCACGACCTCATCGCCAGCGAATCCGAACCCGCACGCTGACGCCTAATCCGCCGTCCGCGAAAAAGGGTTTACAAGGTGGCCAAAGATGCGAACATCCAACGCCACGTCGAAATGGCCAGTCCAGCAAGAGATTTATTTCAAAAATGCCGGGAATACCGGGACAGCGCGGATGCGCGTACGCAGGGGTTCTATCCATATTTTCGCCGCATAGACGAGACGGTCGGGAATCATGTGATCTGCGATGGCGAGATGAAGATCATGATTGGCTCGAACAACTACCTCGGGCTGGCTCAGGATCCCCGGGTGGTTGAGGCTGCCTGCAAGGCCACGCAAAAATTCGGGGCGGGGTGTACCGGCTCGCGCCTCCTCAATGGAACGATCCGCCTGCACGTCGAGCTGGAGGAGGCCCTGGCCGACTTTCTCCAACGCGAGGCGGTACTTCTGTATTCCACGGGATTTTTTGCGAATCAGGGGGCGCTGATCGCGCTCACCGAGGACGGCGACGCGATTCTGTGTGACCGAGAAAACCACGCGAGCATCATTGACGGTTGCCAGTTTGCCCCTGCGAAGCTGGTGCCCTATCGCCACAATTCTGCCGTCTCACTCCGGAACCGTCTCAAGCGGCTGCCCCCTGAAGCCGGCAAGCTGGTCGTCATGGATGGGGTCTTCAGCATGTCGGGCGACGTGGCCGATCTGCCGCCCCAGCTCGAGGCCGCCAGGGAGTTTGGTGCCCGGGTCTATGTGGATGAGGCCCATTCGCTGGGCGTGCTCGGATCCGAAGGACGGGGCGTCGTGCATCACTTTGGACTCAATAATGATGTGGACATCGTCATGGGAACCTTCTCGAAATCCCTCGGCTCGATGGGAGGGTTCATTGCAGGTGAGGAAGCCATGATTGAATACCTCAAGCACCGCTCGCGTTGCCTGATTTTTACAGCCTCTCTGGCCCCCGCCGTGGCTGGTGGCGTCCTCAAGGCGCTTGAACTCATGCGGCAGGAGCCGGAACGGATGGAAGCCCTCTGGAAAAATACCCGCAAAATGCACGAGGGATTCAAAAGCATCGGCTTCAAAATTGGAACCACCCAAACGCCGATTGTCCCGATCCTCATCGGCAGCGAAGCCAAGGCCTTTCAATTCACCCAGCGTCTCTACGAAGAGGGCATTTTCGCCACACCCGCCATCTATCCCGCCGTGCGCTACGGCGAAGCCATCGTCCGCACCAGCTACATGGCCACCCACACCGAACAGGACCTCGACCGCGTCCTCGAAATTTTCCAAAAGCTGGCCATCGAATTGGGTGCGTTTGACGACCCCGCCTACACCGATCCCACCCGCCGCAAGGGAGTCTTTGACTTCAGGCTCGATACCAAAGAGGACTTTTCCGACAACGGCGAAAAACCTTTCCAGGCCGCAAGAAACACCACCCCGCCACAACCCCAACCTCAGACAGCTGCCACCCCTTGACGGACAGAAAAGGGAACGCTCCGTCGGCAAAACTCCGAAACGCCCCAAAACCAACTTTCCCCGATGCAATGGGTTGTTTGCCATAAATGAAGAAAGCGGCTAAGATAAGGACATTGTTCATGAGACGCATATTTCAGTTCCCAAGGGGTGCGGGGCGCTTTTCTGGTGGGGGGGTGCATTTTTAGCAATGAAGGCGGCGTTCCCACGGACCTATGAGAGCCAATACCAGCGGGAGTTGGGCCACTTGGTGCGCCGGGAAATCCAGATTGATCCGGTATCGGATGGGCTGACTCCGCAGGCCATTTTGCGCGTGGCCCGGCATGCAGGGAAGGGTGGCATTGTGAATTTGGTTCCGGGGGCCTTCTCGGGCATGGCTTTGGATCGCTCGATCGAATTGGTCAGTCGCGAGTCGGGGGCCACATCGTTTCATGGGACGATCACCATTCGCGCGCATTCCGGCTCGGTTTCGCTGAAGGGTTTGCGATTTCAACCCACGGAAGCTGCTCCTGCGCTGGTCATTCACTCCGGGTCGGTATTCTGTGAGGATTGTGAATTTTTTGGATTGGTGGAAGTGCGCGGCACGGGGCGGCTCCACATCAAAAATTGTCTTTTGCGAGTGGACGACACCGCGATTTCGCTCCACCAGCAGGCGTTTGCGGAGATCATTGGTTCGCGGATTTCCGGGAGTCCTGCCGGGGTGGCCCTGTTTGATGAAGCCTCGTGCGCGATGTTTTCCTGCCGGATGGAGCATTGTCAGGAGTCGCGCACCGGCGAGGCCGGAGCGGCCATTTTTTGCGATTCCTCCGCTCCGCATGCGCTGCTGGCCGAAGGGACGGAATTTTTTGAGAATCAGATTGGTCTCTACGTGAAATCCGCGCGTTCCGTCCAGGTTTTGGGGTGTCATTTTCGGAATCATGCGGTCTCGGCATTCATCACCGAAGGTGCGGTGGCGGAGGCCATGCTCGAGGTGGAATGCTCGCGCATCGAGGGAGGGGCGGGCGCGGAATTTCCTGCGGTCTCGCTGGGCGGTGGTCAGGCGCGCTTCTCGCATGTGAACATTTCTGCGACGGACGGTGCGGCGTTGAGCGCGAATGGGACGGCGGTTGAGATCGAGTCCTCCCGGGTCTCCTCCTCCAACGTGGCGGCAGCGGAAGTATCCGGCGGGACACTGCTTTCAAGAAACTCGCTCTTTTTGGGTCAGGGAGTTCCGGGGCTGCGGCTCTCGCGCGTGACAGGAACGGTCACGGGAGGGACGGTCGCGGGAGAGCCACCGGTGGCAACCGGTGAGCCTCACAGCGTCCTGCTCAAAGACGTATCAGACCATGAATCCCACCTTCCCACCAAGACCTCCAAACCTCCGAAAGATCACGAGGGAACACAGGCGATGGATCTGCTCATGGAACCGTTGGAAGATTTAATTGGGCAGGCCGAAGTCAAGGAGGAGCTGAGCCGGCTCCTCCGGCTGGCCTTCGCGGCGCGCGAACGGCGACGCCAGGGACTCTCGGATGACACGTACAGCTACTCCGGCATCCTGGTCGGACCGCCGCATTCCGGCCAGCTCCAGGCACTCCAAATTTTCGCGGCGGGCCTGCACCATCTGGATGTGTTGCAGTCCTCCGAAGTTCGTGTTCTTACGGTGGCCGACATGTTGGTTACCGCGCCGGAATCGCTGGGATCGGGACTCCTGCTGGTAACGCAGGATGATCAGCACGAATCTCGATGGCTCTCGGAGGGAGTGGCCGACGCCCTCCTCCAACTGAACCACGCCCTCGCCGCTCGAGGACACCTCTTCCTCGAGGGGGATCGCGAGGAGCTGCAAACCCTCCTGCGGTCCCGCACCGATCTTGCCCGTGAATTCACCACCGAACTGCGCTTCACCCACTTCAACCCCATTGACCTCTCCACGCTTTTTGCCTCCCATTGTGAACAGGCGCAAATCCCGCTTTCCCATGACGCGAAAAAGAAAATTCCGGTCATGTTTCACAGCCTGCACGACCGCCTGCAGCGGCGGCTTTTGAATGTGGACGGAGTGGCCCATCTCTTCATTACGGCACGACACAATTTTCTCGACCGCTGTGCGCGTTCGGGACGGTTTGACGCGGAAATGGAGGCCGAGGATATTATGGCACCGATGGATCGAGCCACATCAGCGATACTCGAACGCTCGGCGGAGCTGGTGGGCATTTGTCCGTCCTGCCAAGCCCGCAACCCCTGGCTGGCGGGGCTGGCACCCGATTTTATCTGTTCCCACTGTGGAGCCGACTATACGACGCCGTGGGGATTTTTGCGGCACTCCAGCTACCTGCGCCATAAGGATTCTCCACAGAATTCATTCCGTACAGGTGCGATTGCCCTGCGGCGCACTCTGGCGACGATGCTGAGACGGTGAATCCGCGACGGGGCACCGCCCTTTTCCTTGCCGCGACCGCCTGTGTGCTGGCGTTTTCTTCACAAGCCGCCACCTTGCATCCCAAGGCGGCCGCCGGATACTCCGCGCGGCACGGCGAGCGTGCACTCATCATCATGCAGGAAGGGCGCATCCTCCTCGAACGCGGCGATACCCGGCCCGTTTTTATCAACAGCATCACCAAAAGCCTGACCGCACTCTCGACGCTTGCGTTCTGCGAAGCGCGTGGCCTCCCACTGGATGCGCCCGCCCACCGGGGCATCACCTGGCGACAACTGCTCGCCCAAACCTCCGGACTGCCGCCGGATTACGCACGACTCTACTCCGGATCGCTCACCAGCAAATCCGCCCGAGCCCTTGCGCTGAAACCCCTCTCCCCGCCCGGAACGCGCTTTGCTTACGGTCCCTCCCATTACGAGCTGGTGGCCGCGCTGATTGGTCAGCGCGTCAGCCCGGACGGTGCGCGAAGGGTGGCTGCAAAGTACGTGCTCGATGCGCTAGGCATGGACACCTCGCGCTGGCGGAGAGACCGTCAGGGAGAGGTTTTTTACTCGGCAGGGCTCCTGGCGAGCCCGCGTCAGTTGTTGCGCGCGGGCCGAATGGTCGAGCGGGGTGGCTGGTCGGGCTGGTGGCCGGTGATTTCCCGCAGGAGCCTCGCGGAGGCACTGCGCGGATCGTCTGCCAATCCTGCCTACGGTCTCGGCTTCTGGCTTAATCGGGCAGCCACCCATCCTCAGACGCGCGAAGCCGACATCGAGGAACTGCTTTCTGAAAGCCCAACCTCGTGGCAAAACATCTGTTTGGCGCGGTCTGCACCCCCGGATTTGGTTGTCATGGCCGGTTCGGGTGGTCATCGGGTGTATGTGAGCAAATCCGCCCGCATGGTGGTTGTGCGGCTGGGTCAGGGTCGGCGCAAGGGGTTCCGGGATCCCGGGTTTCTAGCCGCTCTTTTTGGAGGGCAGGGAGCGTGAATGTCTGCTACTGCCCTGCGCACTGCTGCTGGAGGTAGCGGTAGTAATCCTTCTTGGTGAGGAGGGAGGCCGCGCCTTCATCAAGAAAAACTCTCACCGCCGGATGGAGCTGCAAGGCGGACGCGGGCACCATGGCGGCCAGCGGGCCCTCGATCATCGAAGCAACCGCTGCGGCTTTCGCTGCACCAAAAGCCAGCAGGATGATTTCGCGCGCTTCGAGAATGGTGGCAATGCCCATCGTGATGGCGTGGCGTGGCACTTCCTCCAGGGACGCGAAATAACGCGCATTGTCGGTACGCGTGTTTTCCGTCAAGGTCTGAAAACGCGTGCGGGAACCCAGCGAGGACGTCGGCTCGTTGAACCCGATGTGTCCGTCACTGCCCAGACCAAGAATCTGTAAATCCACCCCCCCCGCCGAATGGATTTTCGCCTCGTAGTCAGCGCAGTGCGCGGGGATGTCCTCCGCCAGCCCATCCGGAATGTTCGTGCGCTCCGCCGGAAGATTTACTCCTTCAAAGAAGTTTTCGCGCATGTAGTGGTGGTAGGACATGGGGTGTGAGGGGGCGAGTCCGGCATACTCGTCGAGGTTGAAAGTGGTACAGCCGGAAAAATCCAGTCCCTCCTGGCCATGCTGACGGATGAGTTCCTTGTAAAGAGCCAGCGGCGTACCTCCGGTCGCCAGCCCCAGGACGGCAGCCGGCTTGCGCCGCACCAGCGCGGCAACCTGTCGGGCGGCCTCCACCGAGGCGGCCTGTTCGTCGGAATAAAGGGAGACTCTCATGCCGGATACTCAAAAAACACACGCGGCACCGGTCAGGCGCTTTGCTCGTAGGACATTTCCACGCGCCGTTCGACGTCCCGGTAGCCGGAGTCCACCGCATAGATTTGCTTCATGCAGTCAATGGCCTTCTCTTTCTGCCCCATGTCCTCATACACCAACCCCAACTGATAGGTGATGTCCTTTTTCACGCTGTCCATCTGGTGAATCTCCGAGGCGGCATTCGCCAGGGTCTCGGCCGCCAGATCAAACATCCCACGCTCCTTATAACAGCGACCAAGCAGGCTCATGGCTTTCAACCGCACCGCAGGGTTTTGCCGCGCTTTCTGCAGCTCGGAAACCGCTTCACGGAATTGACCGGCATTCATGTAGATTTCACCCAGCTCGAAACGGAGCATCAAGTCGGTGGGATTGCGCTCGACGCGCCTCCTGGCTTCGTCCTGCTGCAGAATGGCACGCTGGCGGCGGATGTCCTCCAGTTGCTGCGAGCAGGTCTGGAAATCCGACGAGTCGGGATTTTCTTCGAGGAATTTTTCAAACGCGGCGACGGACTCATCGTATTGTTTGATGCGCAGGTCGCTGGCCTTGCGGATGAGGCTCAGGTCGGAGTTATTGGTCAGGGAGGCGGCGTAGTCAAACCACGCAATGGCATTGGCCAGGTCCTCCTTCTGCTCGTAAAGTTCCGCAATCCGGCGGCAGGCATCCACGTTTTCCGGCTCGGCCTCGATTTTCGCGTGAAGGTCGGCCAGCAAATTGTTGATCATTTCCTCGCTGCGGACGACCCGGCTTTTTTGTTCGAGAGCCACTGCTTCGTCCTTATCGCGGATGAGGTCACGGTAGCTCGCATCCTCGCGCTCCCAGCCGCCCTTCTGCATCGAGGCGGCGGCAGCGGCGTCTTTGCCCCCCTTGATGGCCGACAGATCATTCGGAGCGACCTCCAGAATCTTTCCATAAACGTCCACGGCCTTGGAGGGTTTCTCGTGGTTCATGTAGAGCCGCGCCAGCTCGTGCATGGTCTTGGTGTCCTTGGCATTCCCCTCGACAATGGTCTCGAGGGCAAACTCGGCGATGTCCGGCAATTTTGCAGCCAGTGCCGCCTCGCGCAGGAGCTGGTTGGCCGAAGCGCTGAACGGGTCTCCCTCGAGTATTTTTTCGATGGCCTCCATGGCAGCCACCGGGTCTTTTTTCAAAAGCCCCTGAATTTTCATTACGGAAAAGGATGCGCCGGAAAGCCCCCCCAGCATCCCCTTCTTCCCGGAGGATTTTCCCACAGCGGCCTTCCGTGTTAACTGCCGCGCCAGAAGAAACTCCGGATGAGCACGAAGGATGCTCTGGTAGAGCTGCGAAGCATAGCCAAAATTGCGCAGCTCCAGGGCACTCATCGCCTTGAGCCATACCGCACGCAAATTGGCCGGAAGATCTTTTTCTGAGCGAACGGACATAAACACATATCCTAGCCGATGGATTCAAACCTTCAACCCCGAATCCCGGGCAATTTTCTTAAAAATTGCGCTTTGATTGTGTCTGTGTCCGTGGTAGGCATTGCCCCAGCGTGAAACGATCCCTCCAGAGACATGCCGGAGGTGCCATCCTGCTGCTTTGCGTGGTCGGGGCGATGGGGGCGGCAGATTCTGATGTCGGGGATTTGACGGCTGACGAGCTGGTTTCCCAGGCGGATGGAGCTTACCAGGCACGGGACTTTCCGCGGGCCGCCACGCTTTATCAAAAGCTCTTTGATGATTTTGGGAAATCCTCCGATCCGCTGGCGCAGGAGGCCTTGCGCAAACGCAGCGTCCCCCTGGCCCTCAGCTACATCCAATCTTCAAACTTTGAGCGCGCGGGAGAGGCCATCACCACCGCCCTCAACACGAAACCCGAATCAGCCCAATCTCAGGAACTGCTCTTCTGGCGGGGGGTCTGCCTGTTGCAAACCGGCAATTTTTCTGAATCCCAACAAGCCCTCGGGGAATTCCTCGCCCAGTTCCCTCCCAACGCCGAACGCGACCCCACCTTCACAAAAAAATTTCCAGCAGCATTCAAATCCCCCGAAGCCCGCCTCATGCTGGGGTCCACGTTGTTGTTGCAGGAAAAACCACGGGACGCCGCGCGGTTCTTTGAGGAAATCGCCCCCTCCCTTCCCCCCGCCGAACGCGGTCGCGCGATCGTCCTGCGCCTCCACGCTCTCATGGCCGCCGACGACCACGATGCAGCTCTGGAACTGGTAAAGCGCGAATTCCCCCGTATGGAAGAAATTCCGCAGATGATCGGCTTCCAGACCCTCACCCTTGAACTGGGCAGCCACTTCCTCGACAAGGAACGACCGCGCGACGCCATCGCCTGCCTCCAGCGGGTGTGGTCCGCCGAACGCCTCCAAAATCACCAAAAAAAACGCCTCGCCGATATCGAAATGCGGCTCGCCGCCGCCGAGGCCAACCCCTCAGCGGACCCCTTCCAGAAAATCACCCTCGGCCAGCAGGCCGCAAAAACACGACGAGAAATCGAACAGTTTGCCAAGCTGGAGGGCTTCGATGCCGGAACACGAATGCGACTCGCCGCCGCCTACCAAAATATGGAACGCCACCGCGAAGCCGCTCTCATCCTCGAAGCCATGCTCGAAGAATTACCCCCCTCCCCACTCACCGAGACCGCCAGCGTCAGCCTCATCCAAAATTGGAACGCCACCCAACGCTGGCCCAAAACCATCGCCACCGCCAAATCCTTCTCCGAAACCTTCCCCGCTTCCCCCAGCCTCCCCCTCGTTCGCTACCTCCAGGGACTCGCCGAACAACAAACCGGCGATCACCCCGCCTCCAATGCAACCTTCCACGCCCTCATCCAAGAATTCCCGGATTCCGAGTTCGCCCCTCGTGCGCATTTTATGATCGGTTTCAATCATTTACTCATGGAAGAAAACGAGGAAGCGGTTGGTGTGTTTGAGTCATTTTTGAAAGCGCATGGTGATCATGAGTTGGCGGAGGCGGCGCTTTATTGGCGAGGGATGGGATATTCGCTCAATAAGGAATACGTCAAGGCGCGGAAAGTTTTTGGGGAGTATCTGGATCGGCACAAGGAGGGTGTCTTTCGGAGTGCGGCATTTTTTCGCAGAGCCTATTGTGCGCAGCAGCTTGAGGACTATGATGTGAGTATACGCGAGCTGAGGGATTATCTCAAAAGGCATCCCGAGGGAGAGGAGAGCAGTGAGGCGCGTGTCCTTCTGGGGGATGCGCTGATGAATGAAGGCCGTCTCGAGGAGGGCATTGCCGTGTTGGGGGGCATCCCGGGTCGGGACGTGCGGTTTTACGAAGAGGGGGTCTTCAAGACCGCGAAGGCTCTCAAACTTCTTGAGGAATACCCGCGATTGGAAAAGCTGATGAAGGAATTTGTGCGGCAGAATCCGCGCAGCCCTCGAATTGCCGAGGCGATATTGAATCAGGGGTGGGTTTACCGTCAGGGAGGCGACATGGACAAGGCGCGCAGGATTTACTGGGAGACACTGGAAAAATTTGGGAACGACCCCGGCATCCGCTCGGTGGAAGACCTTTTTCCTGCGCTTGCGAAGTTGTACCAGGGCGAGGAGGGCCTTGCCGAATACCTGAGTGCGTTGGAGAACTTGGGAGACAGCGCGAAGCCGGTGCTGGCACTGAGAGCGCAATGGGCACGGGCGCGGGCCTTGCGCAAGCGGGATCCCGAAGCGGCGCGGGCACTTCTGGTCGGTGCGGCCCGAAGCGTCGAGCCCTCAGAAACCCATCCGCTCATCATGGCCGACATTGCCCAGGCACTTTCGGAGGCTGGAGAGTCCACAAAGTCGGAGGGACTCTGGAAGGACCTCCTGAAGTGGAATCCACGTGCGCCGCAAAAAGATCGGGTCTTTGCGTCGCTTGGACTTGCGGAATTGGGAAGGGGGAATGAAAAGGCTGCTCTGAAGTACTTCGAGCGCTTTGAGCGCGAGACCCTGGGTTCTCCGCTGTTTGGGCGCGTGATGCTGGCGCGAGCGAAACTGATGGAGAAGCGCGGGCGTCGGGCGGATGCACTTCGGAGCCTCGAGGCGCTGCTGGCCAGCGAGTTTGCGGTTGGCCCGGAGAAGTGTGAGGCGCTTTTTCGTTCCGGAGATATCCATCTTCGCTCCGGGAAGCCGGAGCTGGCCGTGCCGTATTTTCAGCGAATTTTTGTCATGCATGGCCGTTGGGCGGATTGGGTGGCCCGCGCCTATTTGCGGAGTGGCGAGGCGTTTGAGAAGCTTGGTGATCTCGAGTCGGCCCGCCGCACCTACGCGGAGCTGTCCGGGCGGGCCGATCTGGAAGGCTTTCCCGAGTCTGCCGCAGCCCGCAGGCGGCTTGAGGAACTTGGTGCCCCGGCTCCCCAGGAATCCACCCCCCACCCCGGATGAAAACCCGTTTCCTGCTCTGCATTTTGGCCTGCACGTCAGCCTCCGGCTTGACCGCTCAGGATACGCTCTTTTTTCAGGACGGGAGCCGTCATGTCGGAAAAATTCTTTCTGTGGATGCGGAGCGGTTTCGTATTCAGCGCAATGTGGCTCCTCCGGAAAGGGAACCGGTGATGGTGACGGCTTCCCTGGCGCGGCGGGATGTTGTGGCGGTGGAGTTTGGCGGGGACATCGAGCGGACGATTGCGCAGGCCTCCACGGGGGAGGCATTTGCCGACCTCTGGAGTCAGTGGAAGCCATTTCTGGGAATTCCCAGATCTCCTGCCGGACGCGTGGCCCAGGCTTACGGTGAATGGTTGCTCGCGACGGGACGATCTGCAGACGCGCGGCTGGCACTCGGAACATTTCGCGAGATCGAGGCGTCTTCCTGGGATCTGGATGCCCGGATGCGCGCGCGCCAGGGCCGACTGCGAGCGATGATTGCCACGGGACATGCCGCCGCTGCCGCCACGGAGGCCGCTGAACTTGCCAAACTTTCCGAGGATCCGGCCATCCTCGTCGAGGCAAAGTTCATCCTGGCAGAGGCGGACAACAAAAAATTGCGGGCATTTTTGAAGGACAATCCCCGATGGAAGGAAGATCCCTTCGCCATCCCGGAGCACGAACGTCTGCGCAATCAAGTGCTGGACGGCTACCTCTTCGCCAGCCTGTTTTTTGGATCGAATGCTCCCGCAGCCGCCCGGGGACTCTGGGGCGCAACCCAGGCGCACCTGCTCACGGAACAACCACGCGAAGCAGTGGAATGCGCCCGGGATATTGTCGCCCTCTACCCCGAAACACCCTTTGCCGCCGAAGCATCCAAATTTCTTGAGAGCCATCCTCCAGAGCCCCCGCAACCCACAAAACCCAAACCCACCATCCAACCCACGCCAGAGCGCGAACAAAAAGCCGCTCCGAAGCGCCCCACCCGGCGCAAATCCAAACGCACCAAAAAATCATGAAACCACCATCCACAACCCGCACGGTACTCATTTTCTCGCTTCTCCTGCTCCTGCTCGCCCCGGTGCTCCTCGCCGCGCCTGCGGAAACGGCACCCAAAGACAAAACGCTCCTCGATCTCTTCAAAGTGGGCGGTCCGTTGATGTACCCGCTCCTGCTGTGCTCGATGGGAACGCTGGCCGTCGCCGCCTATTGCTTCCTGAATATCACCGGAAAAAAATTGATGCCTCCTTCACAGGTCGAGGCGGTGGGTCGCTTCATGCGGCAACGGGATGCAGGCGGCGCCTACCAGCTCTGCACCTCGCAGCCCAATGTTTTCGCCAATACCATGTCTGCCGCACTGCTCAAGGTGGACTTCTCACGCGACCTGGCCAACAAGGCCTCCATGGATCAGGCCGCCGGCGAGACGCTGGCCAACGAGGAAACCAAACTCAGCCTGTGGGTCAACTACCTGAATATCTTCGCAACCATTGGGCCGATGCTTGGACTGCTCGGCACGGTCACCGGCATGATCGCCAGCTTTGACATGCTGGCCGCCGGAAAATCCGAACCCTCGGACCTCGCGGGAGGCATCGGCGAGGCCATGATCACCACCGCAGCGGGCCTCTTTGTCGGCATCCCCGCCATGTTTTTCTTTTTCTATTTCCGCAGCCTGCTGGCCATCCAAATCGCACAAATCCAAAAGCGCGTTACCTTCATGCTCGATGTCCTGTCGGGAGAGCTGAAGCTTGAGGAAGCCACCACCCCATACGAACCCCGCCAATCGCCATGAAAATGCCGCGTCGCAGTGATGACGAGGTCGGGTTCCAGCTCGCGCCGATGATTGACATGACCTTCCTGCTCCTCGTGTTTTTCATGGTGACCACGAAAATCTCGAAGGAGCAGGTCAAGGTGGACATCCGTCTGCCCGTGGCCAGCAACGCACGCATCCCAACCGACGTGAGCGACCGGGACATCCTTAGCATTGACCACGAGGGCCGGTACCATATCGGCCAACGGCCCGTTGATAAAAGGGAGCTGGCCACCTACCTCAAGGAACGCTTCAAAAACTTTCCGCCCCTGCGCCTCTACGTGCGGGCGGACGCGCAGACGCCCGCTCGTCAAATCAAGGAGCTGATGCGGATGGCCAGCGAAGCCGGTGCCATCAATATCATTTTTGGAACCTATCCTGATTCGCCATGAAGCTGCGTCGCAGAGACCTGCAAACCGTCGAGATGCAGATGGGGCCGATGATTGACATGGTCTTTTTGCTGCTGGTGTTTTTTATGGTCAGCGCCAAACCGGTGAAGCAGGAGAGCGACCTCAACCTCGGGCTTCCGGGCACGGTTCCTCAGGAGGAGACGCTGGATATTCCCGACGAACAGCGCATCTTGATCCGGGCCGATGGCCAGGCACTCCTCAACGATCTGCCAATGGATGGACCGCAGGACAGCCTGCTGCCAACGCTGGTTGGCACGCTCCGGCGTTTCAAGGAGGGAGCTGATGCCGCAAAATCCGAGGCGCTGATCACCATTGATCCCGAGGATGGAGCCACCCACCAGCGGATTGTCTCGATCCTCAATGCCTGCGCTCAGGCGGGAATCACCGGCGTGACATTTGCGGATTCTTCCGGGGAGGACGAATGAGCGGCATTGCCACATTCCTCGATGAAGCCACCGCCACAAAAGCGCGCCGCCGCCGCCTCATCCTGAGCATCCTTCTCATCGTCGTCGGCCTGCACATTCTGGCCGGAGTCGTCGCAGGGATTTTCGTGGTCGCCCGCTACATCTTCCCACCACCCGCGACATTTGAGGTCAAAAGGGACATCCGGATTCCCGCCAGGCAGCGCGAACACCGCATGAATATGGCCGCCTTTGACGCGCTGACGCCCAGGCCCACCTTCAGCGACAAGATGCAGAGCCTGCGGCCTGCTCCATTTGCCCTGCCGGATTTGCCCAAGCTTCCGCTCGATCAGATGCTTCCGCTGGATCCGGCGGAGTTGGTGAGCGATCAGGTTTTCGCGCTGGTGGGAACTGCCGGACTGGGTGCGGGCGGCACCGGGTTGAGCGGGCTGGGGGGACTCGGCACCGGTTTTTCGTTCCTGGGTGTGCAGTCGTCCGGTCGGCGCATCCTGCTGCTGTTTGATGTCTCGACCAGCGTGGCCAACAAAGCCTCCTCGAGTGGGATGTCCCTCGGGCGCATCCGGGAGGAGACCGCCGGACTTATTGCGAGCCTGCCCGTGACCTCGCGCTTTGGCATCATCCAGTTCACACAAAATTATAAACCCTTTCGCAATGAGCTGGCACCCGCCACCGACCCCAACCGCTCGGCGGTCAACGATTGGCTGGCAACGGAATGGATCGAAACCGGTGCCATGCCCGCCTCCCGCAAGGTCGTCTCCAACGCGCGCGGCATCATCGGTGTCCTGGAACTGGCCGCCAAACTTCAACCGGACGTGGTCTTTCTTATCAGCGACGGCAGCTTCCAATGGCGCGTTGACGGCAAAATCACTCAAATCCCATGGAAGGAATTGTCGAAGGCTGTCAAGGCGCTCTCACCCGATGGCCGGGATGTCCCCGTCCATTTCATCGCCTTCCAAATGAAGCCCGCCGACAAGCGTGAGCTGATGCCCATTATCCGCCGCACCGGTGGAAAGTTGCGCGAAATCAAATAGGCCGGACGGATTCCGTTCCCCGCCTTCCCAACCCTTCCACTCCAGTGCCAAGCCACTTGGGATGGTGCCTGAATCGCTATTTGGCTTACACGTCCGTTCTGTGTAGTTTTTTTATGTGGCAACAAATCTCAAGATCAACCCGGCTCATTTGAGTCAGGCCCCAGCCATACGTTCCGGGATGATCCTTCTCTGCCTCGGAGGGCTTTCCGGGTGTGCGGCCTTTCATCCCGGAGAACCACGCGAGTCTGCCTCCTCTTCCTCCCACGGGGGAATTCTTGCGCCCCTGACCGCTGCCGGGCCGAAAGCTCCCGCCGTGATTCAGCGGGAGTTGATGGATTTCTCGGATCTCTTCGTGGACGGCCTGTGGGCGGAAATGGACAGACAGTTTACGGACGAACCCGATCCCTCCCGGCGGGTGGCCGCCCTCTCGTGGAAGATTCGCTACGGATCCGCCTCCATGGAAATTGCGGCCGGACCCGATCCGCGGACGAATCTGCTCGACATGGCCATCTTGATCACGGCGAGCGAATGGGCACTGGATCGTTACTGGATTCCGGAAATCTTTGGGGAAAAGGGTGAAGGGCTGCGCTCGTTCTATCGGGAGATGAAAACGCGCGCCTGGGGACTCGTGAGCGAGACCCTGACCGACGAACAAACGAAGCTGCTTCGTTCGCTGATTGCGCAATGGCTGGCCACCAACCCAAGGCAGTTCGAGGTGTCGTCCATCCGCTTTCGCAACCTGGAAGGCGTGGAACCGGAGGATTTTCGCAAGGAGAGGACTGCGCGGGGGCTTCTTGCCAGCGTCCGGCGTTGGCTGGGGGAAGTGAACACCTCGCTTCTCCTGGGTGAGCGGATGCTCTTCTACGTTGAGCGATCTCCCCGCATCCTCAAGCAGCAGACAGACCTCACGCTGGCCCAGATCGCCAACGACTTTCCCATCTCCACGTTCAACCCCGACTTCAGCTCGGTCACCTCCTCCATTGAAACCCTCAGCGAGAAACTTCAGACCGAGCTGAACGCGCTTGCAGAAAATCCCGAGTTCTATCCCGCATTGTCTAAAACACTCGCGGAGACACGCCAACTGATCAGCAATTCTTCCGACCTCGTTGCCTCCACAACTCAATTGTCCGCATCCCTCAACACGACGATGGATCGTCTGGGAACCCTTCTGTCCACGCAGCAGGCGGAAGGCCGCCCACCCATGGACATCCAAGACAGCCTGACGAAAGCCGCTGCCGCGCTAGCCAGCCTTGACGCAAGCATCAGTGGCCTCAATGCGCTCCTGGCCACGGACGCCAGCGGCAGCTCAAGGGTTTCCCTGCTCGCCGCACATCTCGACGAACAAGCCACCCGTACATTGGATCGCGCCTACAACCGCGCCCTGCAACTGATCCTCATCACCCTGGCCGGACTCGCCACCCTTCTCATCCTGGCACGCATTCTCTTCCGACGGGAAAAGCCTCCGAAGGTCGGCACGACCCCCGGAGTGTCTTGATGAGATGTTCCATCCGGTGATGGGAACGGGTCATTCCAGCCTCACCCACTTTTAATCACATCCATCGTCCCCGGGGTGCCAGCATGCCTGCTCGACAAGACGGGCGGCAGGTGATTTCTTTCTCGGATGGAAGGATTTTCTGACAACTACGAGCGCTATGTCATGCCCACCTATGGCCGCTTCGACCTGGATTTGGTTCGCGGCGAGGGAACGCGGGTCTTTGACGCCAAGGGAAATGCGTACCTCGATTTTGGAGCGGGGATTGCCGTGTGCTCGCTGGGACACGCGCACCCCGAAGTCACCGAAGCGGTATCCCACCAGGCCGCCACATTGGTACATGTCTCCAACCTTTACCGAACCGCACCACAGGCGGAATTGGCCCGACAACTCGTGGAAATTGCCGGCCCCGGCAAGGTCTTTTTTGCCAACAGTGGTGCCGAGGCCAACGAGGGACTCATCAAGCTGGCGCGCAAGTTTGGCGCCGCCACTGGGCGGTATGGAGTCCTCACTTTCCAGGGATCATTTCATGGGCGCACGATGGCGGGGATCAGTGCCACGGGCCAGGAGAAGGTGAAGAAGGGATTTGCTCCCCTGCTCGAGGGATTCGTCCATGCGGAGTTTGGGAATATCGCATCCGTACGCGAGATGCTGGAACCCCGGACCGCCGCGATTCTTATCGAGCCGGTGCAGGGCGAGGGAGGGATCCACGCCAGCACGGGTGAATTTTTGCGTGCATTGCGCACACTCTGCGATGAGCGGGACATGCTTCTGCTCTTCGATGAAATCCAGTGTGGATTGGGGCGGACCGGCTCGCTTTGTGCGTGGAAGGGGATCGCTCCCGATGTCCAGCCGGACGGGGTCAGTTGGGCCAAGGGAATCGCCAATGGATTCCCGCTTTCCGCGTTCTGGGCCACCCATCGCCAGACGGCGGCGGGAGTGCCCCTGTGCGACGTGCTCGGACCGGGAACCCACGCCACCACCTTCGGTGGCAATCCCGTCACCTGCGCGGCAGCCGTGAAGGTTCTGGAAATCATCGGGCGGGAGAAGCTGGTGGAAAACGCGGCCACTCAGGGCCGCCGTCTGGATGCGCATCTGCAGCGGATCGCCGGACGGCTCGGAGATGGTGCGGCGGTGCGGGGACTGGGTCTGATGCTGGGTCTCGAGCTTCCCGCTTCACGAACCGCCCGCAAAGACGTCGCCGCATTGCAGTCCGCCGGCCTGCTCGTCATCCCGGCAGGGGAACATGTCCTGCGCTTTCTTCCGCCTCTCAATGTCTCGGGTTCCGAGGTTGACGAAGCCGCCGCCATCCTCGAAAAGACTCTTCTGCCTCCGTCGAAGACATGATCGCCCGCCATCTGCTTTCCATCGAATCCCTCAGCCGTGAGGAAATTTTTTCCATGGTGGATGCTGCCGGGGTCATGAAAGCCACGCGCGGCCTTGATGTCCGGGGGCCGCTGCGCGGTCAGTGCTGGGCGCTCATGTTTTTGAAATCCTCGACCCGCACGCGGGTGAGTTTCGAGGTGGGGATACGCGAGCTGGGGGGCAGTGTGATGTTCCTTGCTGCGGACGACATCCAGCTCGGGCGGGGTGAGCCGATCAAGGACACCGCGCGGGTCATGGGGCGGATGCTCCACGGCGTTGTGATTCGAACCTTCGCGCAGCGCGATGTTGAGGACTTCGCGGCTTACAGCGGGATCCCGACCATCAATGCGCTCACCGACGAGGAACACCCCTGCCAGATTCTCGCCGACCTTTTCACCATCCAGGAATCCGGTCGCGATTTGTCCCGTCTCAAGGTGGCCTTTATTGGAGATGGAGACTGCAATGTGGCCCGCTCATGGATTTGGGCGGCGGCACGCTGTGGCTTTGATCTGCGCATTGCCTCTCCAAAAAAATTTTTCCCGCCCGAGGGCCTCGTCGAGCGCGCGGGCGGCAACATTCGCCTCGAAACCGACGCCCGGACGGCTGCACAGGGCGCGGATGTGCTCTACACCGATGTCTGGGTCAGCATGGGCAAGGAAGAGGAAAGCGCATTCCGCATGGCACAATTTCAAGGCTTCCAAATTGATGCGTCCCTGCTGGCTGTGGCTCCCGAAGCGCTCGTCATGCACTGCCTCCCCGCTTATCGGGACAAAGAAATTTCCGAGGCCGTCTTCGAGGCCCATGCGGGCACGATCTTTCGTCAGGCCGAAAACCGCCTCCATGCCCAAAAAGCGGTGCTCACCCGCATCGCCACACGAAAAATCACGGGCTAGCCTCAGGGTTCGAGGAGGTTGCCCATCGCGTCTCCGATCTGAAATGCTGTCGAGAGGATCCTCCAGCCAACGTAAAAAACCATGACCGCGTAAAGGATTCGCGGCAGCCATTCCGCAAGCAGGCTCAGGAGTGCCAGAAAGCGGTTTTCCAGTGTTTCCGCCGCGCGCAGCGATTCCTCATCCAGGCGTCCGGAGTGGTCTCCCACCCGGATGGCCCGTTCGATCTCATCCGCCAGGCCGGGTCGTCCGGTCACCGCGTCGCCGAGCGATGAACCTCCTCTCACCGCCTCGACAATCTCCCGCGCGGACTGAGCGATGAGGGCGCTGCCACTCGAGTTTCCCGCCGTTTCCAGCCCACGCAACACCCCCGTGCCGCTCCGGACAAACAGCGAGAACACGCGTGCAAATCGCGCATTCGAGTGCGTCCGGAACCAAAGCCCCAGGCCGGGGATGCGAAGAACGCCGGAACATACGGAGGCATGCTTCTTCAAGGCTCGGGAAAGACTGACCGATCCCGCAAAGACGAGCACCGCCGCGCCATAGAAAACTCCCAGGGCAAGGAAACACGAAACCCAGGCGTTGCCGCCGGTGAGAAGGGCCGACGGAATGGCCAGCAGGATGATGGCCAAATGAAGTACCACCACCGGATACAGTGACCGGGACAGCACGGCGGCACGCGCATCGGCCATGCGCGCATAATACTCCGACAAACGGGCGCAAATTTCCTCGAGGCGTCCGGTTTCGGCTCCCGCATCCAGGATCGCGCAGTCTTCTTCGGGAAACCCCACCGCGCGAAAGGCCTGCGAAAGGGAACTCCCCCGGGCCAGCTCCTCCGCTATAACCCGCGCCAGACCACCCCCCGTGCGCCCTCTGCCAAGAACCTCAAGCGATCCCACAACACCCTCTCCACTCCGCAAAAGCTGCCCCAGTTCATGGAAAAACTGAGACCGGAGCCGATACCTGATTCGCATGACGGCCATCTTGGAAAAATCCCCGCGCATTACGCAATGCGCATTTTCGACAGGGTGCGCACCGGAAGGTCGCAACCATCAGCGACCTCACGCCCGGACGGTTTTTACCGAGGGGAGGATTTTTTTTCGTAAAATTGGATGGCGGTGATGAGATCCACGGCACGCTGGAGGACAGTATCGGACGGCGAAGCGGGGGCGCGGTGTTTGGCGGCGGACTGGGTTACGTCAATTTCCGGGTTGGTATTGGCGACAAGCGAGGCTTCATTCATGTGTCGGCGTTCCGGCTCGAAGACAAATTGGCTGACGCCCTTTTCCGAACTTTCACGAAAAATGCGGTTTTGGATTTCGGATGGGAGAGCAACGGCTATGTCGGGTTTGAGACCGTCAGGAAACAGGGCTCCTGAGTTTGGGATCAGAACCTGGGAGACCGCCACCTGCAAGCGAACTCTGGAACTGGGACCGAGCGGAAGCACCTCGAACTCAAAGGCCGCCCCCGCCGAGTCCGAGCCCAAAATCAACGCGCCGGTCGCAGAGCGCAACGCGGCAGCCAGAGCCTCCGCAGGGCCGGAAGTGCCGGAATCAATAAGAACGACAATTTGGCCGTGAAAGTCGGGGTTTTCACCCGAGGTGAACATGCGCTCCTGCTTTGCGCTGGGCTTTTGCAGGGTGAAGAGAACCTTCCCGCGCGGGCTGAGTCGCCGCGCAAACTCAGCGGCGGTTTCAAATTCCCCCGGCGTCGAAACCGAGCGCAGATCCAGGATGAGCGCATCGAAGGATTTTTCGGAGAAGCTCTTGAGGGCGGCATCAAATTGGCCCAGAGCCGCCTTGTCGAGTGAGCCGGGCCGGATGTAGCCGATATGGGAGTCCAGAATCTCGGAAAGGAAGGGGAAGGGTTGCGGGGCGCTGGGGATCGGCTCGGCGGGAAGCAGGGACACACCGGGCCCCAGCCGGACAAGGATCCCCTCGAGCGCCGCCCGGCGCAGGTTGTCGTCAGCCACAATCCCTGGATCCAGGTAAAGTTTTTGCAATGCCTGAATCGCCGCCTGAATCTCGTCGTTCGAGAGACCATCCACGAGCTGGCGACGGGAGAGCGGAGGCGGAGACGCCTTGGCCGGAACGGTGACGGAGGCAGACGGAGAAGGTTTAGCCGCAGGCGTGGCTGTCGGAGCGGGAGGCGCCTGCCCGGGCATGACCGCCGGAGCCGCTTCGCGGGCGGAAGCGGAGGCCAGCGGGACAGCAAACAGCATCAGCAAGAAAAGCAATTTCATGAGGCACCAATGTCCGACCGGAATTGTTTCCCGTCAAAGCGGATTTGTCCGGCTGCCGCGTAGGCGCGGGCGCGGGCCTCCTCGAGCGATGCACCCGTGGCCGTCACTCCCAACACGCGGCCTCCGGCGGTGACTGTCTCACCATGAGCCGTTTTTGTGCCCGCATGAAAAATTTGCGCGGTGGGGCTGGCGGATGCCCGCTCCAGACCTGAGATGGCAAATCCGGTTTGGCACGGGCCTGGGTAGCCCTTCGAGGCAAGGATGACGCAGCAGGCCGCATCCGCACTCCATTTCGGGGTTTGTGTGGCGACACGATCCTGGGTGGCGGCTTCGAGGAGTTCGAGCAGATCGCTGTCCAATCGTCGCATCAGGGATTGTGTTTCCGGGTCTCCAAACCGGCAGTTGAATTCCAGAACCTTCGGTCCATCCGTCGTAAGCATCAGCCCGGGGAAGAGCAATCCGCGGAAGACGAGGCCCTCGGCGCGCAGGCCGGTCACAAAACGGTCGAGAATCTCCGCACGGATGCGCTCCCAGAGGGCCTCATCCACAAACCCGGAAGGCGAGTTCGTTCCCATGCCGCCGGTATTGGGGCCCTGGTCGCCTTCTAGTGCGCGTTTGTGATCCCGCGCGTCCGGAAACGCCAGGTAACCGGAGCCGTCCACGATCGCGTGAATCGAACATTCCCGTCCGGTGAGGTGTTCCTCGAGAAGGATGCGTGCGCCCGCCTCCCCAAAGGCCCTTTCTTCCATGCAACGCCGGATGGCTGTCCCCGCCTCTTCCGGGGTTTGCGCAATCACGACCCCCTTGCCAAGTGCCAGGCCGTCGGCCTTCACGACGAGGGGATAGGAGGCCGCCTGACTCCATGCGAGGGCATTGGCGCAATCTTCGAACACACGGGCGTTCGCGGTGGGAATGTTGTGACGCCGCATAAAATCCTTCGCAAACGACTTCGAGGCCTCGAGCTGCGCGGCCGCCCGGGAAACACCAAAGACAGGCAGACCATCATCCAGAAAAAAATCCGCCAATCCTGCCGCCAGACAATCATCAGGGCCTACGACGGTCAGACCGATTTTTTGTTCACGCGCGAAACGGGCCAAAGCTGGAATGTCGGTTGCGGGGATCGGGACATTCTCGCCCACCAGCGATGTGCCCCCATTTCCCGGTGCGATGAAAACCCTCTCCACGCGTGGGGAGGCCGCCAGCTTCCAGGCCAAAGCGTGCTCGCGCCCACCAGATCCAATAACAAGAACATTCATCATCAATAGATTTCCACCGGTGAGCGCTTTCCGTCTTCCACGCTTTGCTCATGGGCGCGCGCCTCACCCAGCACGTCCACCCGCAGGCGCATAATGTCCGCGTCCGCCGCGAGAAAGGCCTCTTCACTGAAAGCCAGCGGCGGTGCCAGAAGCTCCTTGAAGCGCGCCACGTGGGCCAACGCACCCTCCAGCTTGGAGGCAGAGAGACTCTCGACAACACAACGCGCTTCGAGCGCGAGTTCCACGCGATGACAAATCATGAGCAGGTCGTTACCGGCTTCGATGCCGCGCTTCATGGTTTCCTCAAATCCGTAATGGTTCAGAATCGCTCCCATGTCGAGGTCATCGGTCATCACCAATCCGGAAAATCCCAGCTCCCCACGCAGAAGCCCACCAATCATTTTTGGAGAGAGCGAAGCTGGCGGGCCGCCGGGTTCGAGGCCGGAGATGGTGATGTGCCCCATCATCATGCTGTCGAGCCGGGAAGAGAAGTGGCGAAAGACGGCCAGTTCGTGGGCTTCGAGTTCTGCGCGGGATCGTTCGATGGAGGGGAGTTCGTGGTGGGGATCCAGTCCGGCGCAGGAGTAGCCGGGAAAATGTTTTCCGCAACTGAGGATGCCTCCTGCGCGGAGGGCCTCGTTGAACAGTCCGGCATTGTGGGTGACCTCCCCGGCAGTGCGGCCATGACAGCGCCCCCGGAGGGAATTGTCGGCTTCGTCATCGAACGAAATATCAAGCACCGGACAAAGGTCCAGGTTGAATCCAAAAAGACGGAGGATTTTTGCGGTGGTGGCGCCATGCCGTGCGAGGCATTCATCGGATCCATGATCGCGCAGGTCACGGGCGCTGGGTGGTTCGGAGCCGAGGAGACGGAGACGGGAGACGCGTCCGCCTTCCTGGTCAATGGTGAGGATGGGTTCGACATCCGAGACATCGCGCAGATCGTCCATGAGCCTGCGGAGCTGGCTGGGCGACTCGATATTGCGTCCGAAGAGAATGAATCCGCCGGGCCGCAGCTCGCGGAAGAGCTTGGCCGTGGCGGCATCCAGCGTTTTTCCAGGCACTCCCACGAGGAGGAGTTGACCCGCATCGTCAGTTGGCATATTCGAGTTATTAAAACCGATCATCCACCTGTGTGTCGAAATGAATTCCCTGGGTCTTTTTGGTGGCAGCTTTGATCCCGTACATCACGGGCACCTGCTCCTGGCGCGTGACGCCCTCGAACAGTTGCGGCTGGATCGCGTCATTTTCCTCCCGGCAAAAATTTCGCCGCACAAGCTCGACCAGCCGCCTTCCTCGGGAGCGGATCGCGTGGCCCTGCTTGAGGCCGCGCTCCGGGGTCAGGAGGGATTCGCATTGGACACCCGCGAACTCCGCCGCGACGGGCCCTCGTTCACCGTGGAAACCCTGCGCGAATACCGCCACGAATTCCCGGAGGCCACCCTCCACTTTCTCATCGGCGACGATAACCTGCCCGGATTGGACACATGGAAAGACAGCGCCGAAATCCCCCGCCTCGCCCGGATCGTCCTCTTTTCCCGGAATCCCGCCACCACCAGCATCCCCGGCACCACCCCAGACGCAGGCTTTCCCGTCATTCGCCGCCAGGTGGAAATTTCCTCGAGCGAAATCCGCAACCGCATTGCCCAAGGCCACTCGATACGCTATATGACTCCCCCATGCGTCTGCGAAGAAATCCAAAAGCGCGGCCTGTATCGTGATGGCTGAGTCTGTGACCATCGCCCGGGCCTGCGCACAGGCGGCTGATGACAAGAAGGCCGCCGACATTGCCCTGCTGGATATGCGGGAAGCTGCTTCTTTCACCGATTTTTTTGTCATCTGCGGCGCGGATTCCATCCCGCAAATCCGGGCCATTGCGGATGCGATCCGCGTCCGCTTGCGGGAGGATTTTCACCGGCGTCCGCAGGCTGAGGACGGTTTTCCGGCCAGCCAGTGGGTCGTTCTCGATTACGGCGATGTGGTCATTCACATCTTCCACAACGAGAAGCGCACCTATTACGGACTTGAGTCGCTCTGGAGCGATGCCCCACGGCTGGATTGGTCGGGCCTGCCCAGGGCGCGCAGCTCTTCGTAAAAATCCTCGAGCCGCGCCACCGAGCGGTGGATGTCGAACCGCATCCGTACGCCGGAAGCTGCAGCCACCGAAAAGGCACCCAGACAGCCAGGATGCGACGCAAGGTTTTCCAGCGCATCCGCCAGGGCTTCGGAGCTGTTTTCTGGAACGAGAAAGCCTTCCTCGCCGTGCCGGACAGCCTCTGGAATGCCCCCATGCTGCGTTGCGACCACAGGCAAACCGCTGGCCATGGCCTCGAGCAGGGAGTTGGGCACGCCTTCCTGATCTCCCGCCGCCGTTGTCCGGCTCGGATGGATGAAAATCTGTGCGCTGTGGTAAAGGGCTTGCAACGCTTCACTGTCCAAAAATCCCGTGAAATCCACCGCACCGCCAAGACCCAGCTCGGAGGCCAGCTTCTCAAGGCTGTCCCGCAAGGGGCCTTCTCCCGCAAGGATCAGCCGCGCCTGCGGATGAGCGTTCCGGAATGTCGCAAACGCCTTCAGCGTGTCCGGAAGGCCTTTTTTTTCAATGAGCCGGCAGGCCTGAACGATCCTCCACTCGCCATTCTCAGGTACGTGCCGCACAGCCGCCGGGAACTTTTCCAGGGGGATGCCGGTGCGATTGATACGGATTTTCGCAGGGTCGCATCCCATGTCCACCAGACGGTCGGCCAAAGATTCGCTCCGCGCCAGAATCATGGGCAGAAAGCCAAGCAGGGCGCGCAAGCGCTCGTTGTACCCTGGCTCGTGGTCGCGCTCCATGATGTCCATGCCGTGAAAGGACACCAGCGCAGGCCCCGGCCAGCTCCGCAGGAACGGCAAAAGGTGCACACCCGTGTGTCCAAAGTACACATGCAAAAGGTCCGCATGTCGGCGGCGCATCACCACACCCAACTGCTCGAACTCTCCGCGATAAATCAACGGCTCAAGCCCCAATACGTGTTTTTGCCAGAGCCGCCGCCAGAGGTTCACCCTCGGTTTCGGAAGAACTTCAATGTCGGAAAACGGAAATTCGACGGCATTGAGCCGCGATTTCGTCAGGACAAATGTCTGATGCCGCTGCAGTCCCGTGACCTGACGGTAAACATGCCGCATCTCCTTCTTCAAAAAAAAAGGACAATAGCTGGCGACGACGGGGAGGCCCGCCGAGGGCGGCACCGTCGCGTCCGAATGACCTCCCGTGCTAAAACTCACGAAAGCTCATGATGCCCGCCACCGGCAGATACACCGGCCCGGAATCCTCGCGCACCAGAAAGGCCACCGTTTTTTCTCCCTCCTGCAACAGCGGAATTTCCCCCGGCCCCACAAACCCACGCGGACGCTCGGTGATCACATAAGAAATGTTGATCACCTGATCCGGCTGCAAGCCGCTCGCTGTGCGATCCACCCGGGTCACCAACGCAACCACTCCCACCTTTTGCTGGTCAGCCTGCTCGCCCGACTCGATGTCCACACGCAACACCTCAATCCCTATTTTTTCCGGCGCCTCCTTTTGCTTTGCCTCATATACGGAGGGTGGCAACTCCGCCCGTATGACACCCGCCATCAGCAGCACCACCACCCCTGACCAAAATGCCTGTTTCATGGCGCACCTTATAGCACTCCTGCCATGCTGATAAAAGGGGAATGAAAGCCTTCAACGCGCGCCGCAACCCGCAGGGCGTCACCAGGCGCGGCGGCGGGTTCTCAACGCAGAACTGAGCATTCCCCCGAGAAAGAGCAGCGCAGCGACCGGCTCGGGGATGACCGCATAGCCGAGGTCTCTGAAGACTCCAAATTCGGGATCCGTCCAGTCATTGCGGACGCCGAGGGGAATATCAGGCACCATGAGCATGTCGTGGCCGTTGAATCGCGTGCCCGCTGCCCAGTGAGAGAGGCCGGAATCCAATGGGATGCTCCCGCCATAACTTGCGGTCGCATTGACTCCCATGTAGAGCCGTTGGGGCTGATCACTCTGCGCAACCCACGCTGCGATGCCCGGTGAGTTGAAGCCCAGGATATGACCCAATTCATGTGCGGCCACCGAATAAAAATCGTATGCTCCCGGGGTGACGCTGGGAGAAACTCCCGTGTACCAGTTGGTCGCCGCATCGAAGGCCATCCCACCGGCAAACGGCAGAAACGCCTGGGCGGTGTTGCGAGCGGCAAGGGAGTCCAACCAGGAAGGGGAACCATTGGCCGTATAGACCACATGGCTGGATTGCGCGAGCGCATCCCCGCTCAAAGTGCGTGCGCCGACAAAGACCCGCAGCTCTCCCGCAGGTGCTACAGGATTGGCCACGGAGGTAAGGTTCCCGGAGGATGGATCCAGAAACAGCCATTCCCAACTGTTGCCGGTTTCGGGAGCGATCTCTGTCGAGTTGATGGACACCGCACTGAGCCGACTGGCCACCACATCGAGGATGTCCCGCTTGTCCGGCGTAAAAAAGCCGCCGGTGTCGTAGGTGTAGTCCCAGACGAGGGTGAGAGCCTGCGCCGTGCCCAGACCCAGCGAACACAAGCACCAAGCCAGCAGGAAGAAACCGCGCATAACCGCGTGATACGAAAGAGCGCGATCATTGTCCATGCTTAAGAGCCCATCCTCGCTCGATTTCAAATTCCTATTGATCCCCGGGTGCGAAGCGAATAGAGTGCGCGTTCTGCCGTGGCTGGCGCTTTGGTGACTGACCGAAGTGCTCCGGCGAGCGCCAGAGTAGCTCAGTGGCAGAGCAGGGGACTCATAAGCCCTTGGTCGGGGGTTCAAATCCCTCCTCTGGCACCAATTTTTTTTAGACATCCAGCATCGAGAAGATACCCAAATTATGGCCAACACAAAATCAGCAGCCAAACGCGCCCGGCAATCCGAAAGCCGCAGTGCCAGAAATTCGAGCATCCAATCCGCACTCAAAACCTCGCAAAAAAAGTTTCGCGAGCTGATCGCGGCGGGAAAGCTCGAGGAGGCAACCAAGGAACTCCGCGCCGTCAGCGCACACCTTGACAAGGCCGCCAAACGCGGAACCATCCACAAAAATTCCGCTGACCGAAAAAAAAGCGCGTTTGCGCGGGCGGTCAAGCGGGCGGCGTAACGCGCATCGGCTGCGAGGGTTCTCCTGGCGTGCCTGCGTCTCCGCAGGCCAGCGTCGGCTATCCGACTATCCTCCTACCCGTCTACCCGGAAGTGTCGGCTTCGGAGGGTGCGGGTTCGTCATCGGACGATTTATCGGAAGCAGATTTTTCTCCAAAAATTGTCCGGAGCACCTTGCCGATCATGGGGGCGGCATGGGAGCCGCCATGGGCGTTGACGCCGGCGGGTGCCTCATAGACGGCCGCAAAGGCGTAGCGCGGATTCTCGGCGGGGATGAACCCGGCAAACCATGCGGCGGTTCTTTGTTTGGCTGTGGGGCCCCATTGCGCGGTGCCCGTCTTTCCGGCCACATGGACGCCCTTCACTTGGGCGCGTCCGCCGGTTCCCTGTCCCCCTTCGGTGACTGCAATCATCGCCTTCCTGAGCGTTTCCTGATTTTCCGGTGAGATGGGGATTTCATCGCGCAGCCGGTCCGGATAGGCGGCGACCACCTTGTTGTCAATGGTTTGGACTTGCTTGACCAGGCGCGTTTGATGAAAGCGTCCTCCGGTGGCCACCGCCGCCATGGCCTGAGCCATCTGCAACGGGGAGATGAGAATGTCGCCCTGCCCGATGCTCATGTTCGCAACATCCCCCCTTTTGATCTCCCGGCGATGGACGCGTAACATGTATTCGTCGGTGGGAATGTTTCCTCCGGTCTCCGCGCGCAGGGGAATGCCCGTGCGACGCCCCAGACCCACCCGGTGGGAGGTGTCTATGATCGGCGGCGCCCCAATTTTGAGGCCGGCCTGATAAAACCATGTGTTGCAGGACTGTTCGAGTGCCTCGACAAAATTGAGCATGCCGGCATTGTATTTTTTCCAGTTGGAGAAAACATGGTCGCCCACCGAGATGGAAGTCGGGCAGCTCAGACGGGTTTTGGGGGTGATCTGGCCGCTTTGCAATGCCGCAAGTCCCACGAACACTTTGAAGGTGGAGCCAGGTGGGTAGGCCGAACGGAAGGCGCGGGGCAGCAGCGGCGCGCTTTCGTCTTTGGAGTAGCGGTCAAAAACCGTCTGGGGAACCACCGGCACGAACTCGTTGGGGTTGTAGGTCGGATGCGATGCCATGGCCAGGATTTCTCCGGTGTTGGGGTCAATGATGACCATCGCTCCGCGCTGACAATCCGAGGCCAGCGTCTCCTCGCAAAGCCTCTGGAGGTCTTTGTCTATTGTGAGAATGACATTGTAACCGGGCACGGGGGGACGCGCGATACGCTCGGACATTTTATTGCCGTCGGGGTCAAAGGTCATGTGCAGAAGACCCTGCTGACCACGCAGCTCCGTATCAAACGCCTGCTCGACACCCTCCCGGCCTTCGCTCTCCGGAAAAATCAGGTCCTTGTTTTCGATGGGACGCGTGGAGAGGGGCGCCGCGAGTCCCGTGTAGCCAAGGATATGCGCAGCCAGCGAATTCTCCGGATAGATGCGGGCATAGATTTGGCGGAGGATCAGGTTGGGAGTCAGGCCGCGCTGGACGATCCCGAGTTCCTGCGGCTTCAAATCCTCGACGATGTCCAGGGGGAGCAGGCTCCGGTTTTTGTAATGGTTGAGGATGGTCTCGTCGCTGATGCGGATGTCGCGTTGGAGGAGCGAGGCGACGAACTGAATTTGCTGGCGTGCGAACGAGATCGCGCGGGCATTGTCCCAGTTGAGCGGGGCGGGAAAGCTGATGGCGAGGTTGTAGCTCAGGCGGGTCTGGGCGAGCGGGCGTCCGTTGCGGTCGGTGATTTGGCCGCGCGGGGCGGGGATGCCGAGCGAAAATGTGCGGGCCTGTTTCTGGGTTTCCCATGTGGGCTGCGGGTTTTCGTCCGAGCCGGTATTGTCAATGGTGGGGGCTTGTGCGCGAAGATCCGCGCCTGCGAGCGCAAGCACAAGCGCAAGCACACCCGAACCGGTGCGCATCCGAAGCCGACTAGAGCTGTTGGGGAATTTTTTCAAGTGTGTAGCACTCGATGATGTCTTCGGGGAGGTATTCCGAAAAATCGCCCAGTCGGATGCCACATTCCAACCCGCTGCGCACTTCCTTGACTTCATCCTTAAACCGGCGCAGCGTCGCGACGCCCCCGTCGTAAATCGGCTGCCTCTTGCGCACAACCCGGGCGCGCGCCGTGCGGAGGATGCGCCCCTCGGTCACATAACAACCCGCCACCTTGCCACGCGAAAGATCAAAGACCTGCCGCACCTCGGCTCGGCCAATGACGGATTCGCGCAGCTCCGGCGCAAGAAGCCCCTCCATGGCCTCTTTGACCTGATCCAGGAGTTCGTAAATGATGCTGTAAAGCTTGATCTGGACGCCTTCGCGCTTTGCGGAAACAGAGGCGGTATTTTCCACTTTGGTTCCAAACCCCAGGATGATGGCATTGGAAGCACTGGCCAACAGGACATCGGATTCGGTGATCGGACCGACCGCAGAATGGATGATCTCGAGTGCCACCTTGTTTTGCGGGAAATCCTTCAACGCGCCAACAATGGCCTCGACCGATCCGTGAACATCGGTTTTCAAAACAATATCCAGGCTCTTCTTGAGGTCATCCTCAATACTCGTGAACAGATTTTCCAGGGTGGCCCGCTGTGGGGTGGCCAGCTTGTCCGAGCGAAGAGCTTCGAGACGCTCCTCGCTCAGGAGCCGAGCCACACGCTCATTATCCATGACGACCAGCTCGTCGCCGGCAACCGGCAACCCGCTGAATCCCAGAACTTTCACCGGGGTTCCGGGCCCCGCCTGTTTCACCGGCTTGCCGAGATCATTGATGAGCTGCTTGATTTTCCCGTGGTAATTTCCACAAATGAAGGCGTCGCCCGCTTTGAGCGTACCCATGCGGACAATCACCGTCGCGGTCGGGCCGCGCCCCTGCTCGATCTGGGATTCGATCACAATGCACCGCGCTGCGGATTTGGGATCGGCCTTGATTTCGAGGACCTCCGCCTGCAGGGCGATCATATCCAGCAGGTGATCCATCCCCGTGCCCTTTGTCGCGCTCACCAGACAGCAGATAGTCTGCCCGCCCCAGTCTTCCGCCACCAGGCCCTTTTCCTGGAGCTGGGTTTTCACCTTGTCCGGGTTGGCGGAAGGAAGGTCAATTTTGTTGATGGCGACGATGATGGGCACGTTGGCCGCCTTGGCGTGGTTGATCGCCTCGAGGGTTTGGGGCATGAGACCATCGTCCGCTGCGACGACAAGCACGACGATGTCGGTGGCCATTGCTCCGCGCGCGCGCATGGCGGTGAAGACCGCGTGGCCGGGTGTGTCAAGGAAGGTGATGGATCCGGTCGGTCGCTCGACGCTGTAAGCACCGATGTGTTGCGTGATGCCGCCCGCTTCGCCCCGGGCGACGCGCGCCTTGCGGATGTGATCCAGGAGAGAGGTCTTTCCGTGATCCACATGCCCCATAAACGTGACCACAGGCGGACGCAGTTTGAGCGCCTCTTCCTCGGGTGGCTCCGGCTCCTTGGGCGGTTCGACATGTACTTCGGGTTTGCGATAGCCCTTGGTGGGATCCTTTTTCTCGCGCTCGAGAACAAAGCCGTGTTTCTCACAGACTTTCGCCACGGTATCCAGCTCCAGCGTGAGGTTGATATTCGCAAAAATATGCAAATCCATGAGGGATTTGATGACCTGGTGGGGCTTGATCCCGAGGAGCGGTGCCAGGTCTTTGACGGAAATGGGGGCCTTGAGGAGAAGGGTGCGGGGTTCCAGCGTCGGAGCCTCAGCGGGAACGGGGGGTGTCACCTCAGCCGACACAGGAGGCGGCGGTGCGGCAGGTGCGGCCACGTCTTTCTCCGGTTTATGGGCTTTCTTTTTTTCGGGAATAATGGAAGGCAGCGTGGCTCTGGCTCTTGCGGATTCTGAAACGGGTTTGCGGACCTTTTTCTTGGGAGTGAGGAGATCCACCGTGGGCGCATCCTTTTTGGGTGGGGCGGGCGGCGCGTCTTTAGCCGCCTTGGCAGAAGCGGCGGAGGGTGCCGCAGCCTTGTCCTTGCGCGGAGCGGCCTTGCGCGGCGCGGCTTTGGAATCGGCGGACGCTGATGCTTTTTTTGTGGTTGTGGATTTTGGCGACGGCATGTCGAGAATGTGGATCAGTCGGCGGGAGATTCCTCCGATGAGACGGCTTGGGCAGCTTGGGCGGCTTGGGCGGCAGCCAGGATTTCTGCACCCCGCGCGGGCTCGCATCCCAGAGCCTTGGCAATACCTTCCGCGTCCTCGGTGAGAATCACATCAATGGAGTTCAGCCCCTCGGCCGCGAGCTTTTGCGCCTCCTCCTCGGAAACGGCCAGAGCCGCCGTCAAAGCCTCCGCAGCCTGGGCTTTGTGCGATTCCATAGCCTCCGCAGCGCTCTTGTCCTCTTGAATATCAATATCCCAGCCCGTGAGCTTGGCGGTCAGGCGCGCGTTTTGTCCGCGCCGCCCAATGGCCAGCGAGAGGTCTTCCTTGGGCACCACCACCCGGATGGCATGTTTTTCCTCATCCAGGCTGATATTGCGGACATTCACGGGCTTCAGCGCGGCTTGCGCAAACTTCAGTGGATCTTCCTCCCAGCGGATGATGTCCACCTTCTCATTGTTCAACTCGCGGACGATATTTTTGACGCGCGCGCCGCGCATGCCGACGCAGGCGCCGACGGGGTCCACCTTGCTGTCGGCACTGAAGACCGCAACCTTCGTCCGATAACCGGCCTCGCGGGCAATGGCTTTCAACTCGACAGTATGATCGGCAATTTCACTTACTTCGATTTCAAACAGCCGCCTCACAAAGTTGGGGTGGCTGCGCGAGAGGATGATCTGCGGGCCGCGCGCACCATTCTCAACAGCCACCACATAGGCGCGCAGCCGGTCGCCCACATTGTACTCCTCGGTGACGACCCGCTCGCTCGATGGCATCGTCCCCTCGAAACGCCCAAGATCGAGGATCACATCAGATTTCTCGAAACGGCGGACAGCGCCACTCACGATCTCACCCGCCCGATCCTTGAATTCGTCGTAGATCATCTCCTTCTCGATCTGGCGCATGCGCTGGTTGATCGCCTGACGGGCCGCCTGGGCGGCAATCCGCCCAAAGTTTTTCGGGGTGACCTCGACTTCGAGTTCTTCGCCGGGCTGGATGCCGGGCTGAATCTGGTGCGCCTTCGCAAGCAAGACCTCGTCGTGAGGGTTCTCGACCTTCTCGACGGCAATCAACCGCGCAAAGGCCTTCAGCTCGCCGGTCTTCGGATTGATCTCGATCCGCAATTCGCGCGTGCCCGAAGTGAAACTCTTCTTCGATGCCGCCAACAGGGCACTGGATATCGCCTCAATGAGCATCTCGCGGCGAATGCCGCGTTCGCGCTCGAGGTATTCGAGCATGGCAATCAATTCATCTGCGTTCATGGTCAAAAATGGTTTGGTCTTGAGATGCAAAAAGCGGGAAAAATCCCGCTTTCGCACATTTAGAGATTGTTATCAATCTGCCCTGCTCCGGTGTTCTGGTCAAGTGGCAATCCTCATTTTTTATGGTTCCCTCGGTCTGCGCGGGCGTGTAAGGAATTGGGGCATGAAAGCGTTGAGCGGATTGGCGGTTGGGTTGGTGGCTTTTGTGATGCTGGCGGGGTGTGCCAGTCGGCGGGATGCATTGTGGGCGCCCTCGCCGCCCCAGGCGCGGCTGGTGGAATACACGGCGCAGCGGCTCGAGCTGTCGCGGGAGGTGGCATGGTTCAAATACCGTGAGGGCCTGCGGGTCAAGGATCGGAAGCGGGAGAAGGAAAGGTTGGGTGTGCTGGTGGCGGAGGGGCGGCGGCTGGGGGTTCCGACGGGCAGAACCCGCGGGTATTTCAAGGCGCAGATGCGCGCCTCGCGAACCTATCAGCAGATTTTGATTTCGGGCTGGCAGCGTGGGGGTGCGCTGCCGACCCAGCCGGCCCGGGATTTGAAGAAGGTGCTTCGTCCGCAAATCGAGCAATTGGATGCGGGAATTTTGGCCCAGCTCGCCGCGACGGGGGATTCTTCGAGGGATGCGCGGCTGGCCCGTCGAGCGGAGACGTATCTCAAGGCGCGGGAAATCCCGCAGAGAGTCATTCGGACGTCCATTGCTCCCCTGCGTTGAAGCCACTCCGGGCGTAGAACGGCGCAGGGCACAGACGCAAAAAAGTTTTCCATTGGAGAACGCGCGGGAATCCTTCAGTCTGAGCAGACATGTCGTTGGATCGAAGATTGCTGGCACCGGAACTCCTTCCGGTTTTGGACAAAGTTTTGGCAGGGGAGCGCGTCACGGAAGAGGAGGCACTCGTCCTCTACGAAACACGGGACATCAACGGATTGGGCGGCATCGCGGATATTTTGCGGGAGCGACGGAATGGAAACGTGGCCACCTATATCCACAACCGCTACATCAACTACTCGAATGTCTGCCTGCTTTCCTGCGAATTTTGCGCGTTTGGAGCCAAAAAACGCGAACCACACGCCTTCGAACAGAGCATCGGGGAAATTGCCGAAACCGTGCGCGATGCCCTCAAACTCGGAATCACGGAAATTCACATGGTCGGCGGC
This sequence comes from Terrimicrobiaceae bacterium, assembly GCA_021463905.1. Lineage (GTDB taxonomy): Bacteria > Verrucomicrobiota > Verrucomicrobiia > Chthoniobacterales > Terrimicrobiaceae > JAJTZA01. Next base: position 36,903 of record JAJTZA010000061.1, read on the forward strand.
CTCCACCCCTCACTCAAGGCCGACTGGTACCTCGAACTGTTGCGCAAATTGCGGGCCCTGGACGAGAATCTCGTCATCAAGGCCTTCACGGCAATTGAAACACGCCATTTGGCCGAGCGGGTTTTTCACCTCTCCATAGGAGAAACGCTGGCACTTCTGCGGGACAATGGCATGGGGGCAATCACCGGCGGCGGCGCGGAAATTTTCGACCCGGAGATTCGGGATCAGATATGCCGGGGGAAAGACACCGCCGAGGAGTGGCTGGACGTTCACCGGACATGGCATCAGATGGGCGGGCGAAGCACCTGCACGATGCTCTACGGACATATAGAAAATGCCGGGCATCGGGTGGATCATCTGCGGCGGCTGCGCGAGCTCCAGGACGAGACGGGCGGGTTCACCGGATTTGTCCCCTTTGCATTTGAGCAGGAGGGTGCGCGGCCGGGTTTGCTGCGGGGCCTCCCTCACATCACGGCCATCGAGGAATTGCGCAACCTCGCCATCTCCCGCATCTACCTGGACAATATCCCCCACATCACCGCCTACTGGGTCAGCCTCGGACTGCCCCTGGCCCAGGTCGCACTCAATTACGGAGTGGATGACCTCCACGGAACCATCATCGAAGAAAAAATTTTCCACATGGCCGGAGCGCGGACTCCCCAGGAGCAGACCATCGCGGCACTGGAAAAGGCCATTCGCGAAGCCGGTCGCGAACCCATGCAGCGCGACAGCTATTATCGAAAAATCCCCCACAGCACCGTCACGGGGAAATCAGGGAATCCAGCGCAACATCCCGCACCGCCTCTCTCATGATCGGCTGCGTCCCGTATCTCAACGCCCGACCGCTGATCCACGGGATTCCGTCTGCGGAAGTGCTATTGGATGTCCCGTCGCGGCTGGCGCGGGATTTTGCGGCGGGCGGCCTCGATGCGGCGCTCTTGCCGGTCTTTGCCGTCCTGCAGGCTGGCGGTGGGCGGCTGGTGGATGGGGTGGCCATTGCGTGTCTCGGGGAGGTGCGCAGTGTGTTGGTGGTTGGCCCGGAGCCACTGGCCGTGAGCGGAGCGGTCTATGAAGATCCCTCCTCGGTCTGCTCGAATGCGCTCCTGCGGGTGCTGGCCGCCGAATTTTTGTCCGGGGGAATCCGCGTGGTTGCGGGCCCTCCCCCCGAAGGGGCCGCGAGGGTTGTCATTGGCGACCCTGCACTCGAAATTCAGAAATCCCCCAAGGGGCACTTTATTACCGACCTGGGCGAGTTTTGGTTTGAGCAAACCGGTCTGCCCTTTGTGTTTGCGGCGTGGCAACTGTCGGATGCCACACCTGTGGACGGGAGCCTGGCGGACCGGCTGCGGGACGCAGCGGCGGCGGGCCAGTGCGCGCGCAAAGAAATCGCCGCGGGGGAACCCGACCCCGAACAGGCGCTCGACTACCTCACGCGCCACATCCGGTACACGCTGGGCCGCGAGGAAAAGGCGGCCCTGCGACTGTTCATCGAGCTGGCCCGCCAGCACGGAATCCTCAAAGCAGATCCGAAAATTCGTTGGGAGTAGCCGGATTGTGTGCCCCATGCGGGTCTGCGCCGTCTTCCGGGTAAAGCTTGCGGTATTCGATGGCCTGGAGGCCCACGAGGGCTGCGACGCTGGAAATCTGTTCGATGGTGGCACCCCGGGACAGGTAAGCGGCCGGGCGCGACAGCCCGAGAATAATCTGCCCGTAAACGCGGGCTTCCGCGATGTGCTGCAATAATTTCACCGAGATGTTTCCACTGTTGAGATCGGGGAAAATGAGCACATTGGCCCGACCGGCCACGAGGCTGGGCTCCATCTTCCGCTCCGCCACGGCGGGAATGAGTGCCACGTCCGCCTGCATCTCACCATCCACGGCAATTTCCGCGTTCAACTGGTCGGCAAGCTGGCGCGCAATGGTCACCGCTCCCGCCACTTTTTCCGAGGAGGGAGTCGTCGCACTGCCCTTTGTCGAAAAGCTCAGCATGGCCACGCGGGGACGCTTGCCAAAGACCTGGCGCGCCACCAATGCGGTCTGGACGGCAATGGCCGCGAGCTGCTCCATGTCCGGGTCGGGAATCACGCCGCAGTCCGCGAGAAAAAGGATGCCATCGTCGCCAAATTCCGTGCGGTCCAAATCGAGAATCAGACACCCGGAAATGAAAGGCGAATGCGGCAGGGGCTTTACCAACTGGGTGAGCGGACGCAGGAGGGATCCTGCCGCGCTGCTCAGGCCGCCCACCAGCGCGTCCGCCTGACCGTTTTGTAACATCATGGCGGCAAAATAGTTGGGATTCACCATGAGCGAACGCGCATCCTCGGCATCCACCTTTTTGTAGCGCGCGAGCTGCTCCAGCCGCCGACAAAACAGCGGCAGGTCGGAGGCATTCTCCGGATTGATCATCGCGACATGGTCGAGGCTGGCTTTCTCGGCAAGCGCAACACGCTCGATGATTTCACGCCGCCCAAGGAGCACGGGCACCCCGGCACCGTGATCATGGAAAATTTGCGATGCGTGAATCACCCGGGGGTCTTCCCCGTCAGGAAAAACAATTCTCTTGGGATGGCGTTTCAGTTTGGCAAAAACTGATTCGAGCAGGTTCATGGTCGGCTCAAAAATGAGGGAATTCGCGGGGATGCACAAGCAGGAAGACGCAGGCTGAACCCGGAAATCACGTCTCCTATGAGTGCCCGGGGAGAAATTCCTGCGGGTTTTGAGGAAAAAAATCCTCGTAGAGCTGGAGGAGTGCCTGTTGTCCGAAAGCGGTTTTGGTGAGGGTGCGCGCGTGTTCCGGAGGGAGACCAAGCCAGGCAAGAGTGCGCCGGACTTTTGCGTTGGTATTGACGCAACGGAGCTGACGCAGGATCGCAAGGCCCGGGTCGGCGGCCACGGCGGGAGCCAGCAAGTTGGCGGCCATTTCCACCGCACGGTCTTCGCCAACGAGCGCGCAGGGGGTCTGGAGCGGGCGACCGTCCAGCGAGGCGCGTCCCCGCCAGAAGGGATGTTCCAGGCGGCGAAAGAAAGACAGGAAGGCGGAAAGATCCGCAGCGCGAAAGGATTTTTCAAGGGCCGGGAAGCTGCGGGCGATGAGCGCGAGGGCACCGACGCGCCGGTGCGGATGATTGGCCGGACGCCCCGCCGGGAATGTCCATGCGGACTTTGGAAGGATGAGCCGCTCGTGCTGGCCGCGCTGCAACCACCACGTGTTCCAAAGCTCCCGCGCGTAGGTGCGCGCATCCTCCTCTGCAGCATCAAACCGTGCAGCTTCCAAAAACCCCGCCAACCCAAAAAGCATCGCTTCCCCTTCGGAGTCCCGGGCACGCTCAAGGCCAATCCGCTGCGCAAGCAGCAGAAAGGGAATCGCGTTGTTTTTGTAGCCGAGTGCGGAAGCCACGGCCTGAAAGAGCGCTTCGGGGAGCCCGTGCAGGGCCTCCGCCTTCAGCCAGCGCTCGCGCTTGACCGCCAATCGGAAGCGCACTGCGCCCTCGAGCGTCTTTTCCAGCGTGTCCATCCGGGGAGGAGGTGTGGGCGGTGGTTCAACGCGCTGGTGAAGGGAGCTGGTCTCGACCAGAAGGACCTGCGGAACAGCCCGATTTTCGGAGGTGCGGATGAAAACCCGCTTCGACGCGACCCGGAAGACCGCATGCACCGCAACGCGGTTGAACGACGGATTGGCTCCATGCCCATGACGCTCCCAGTCTCCATCCTCACGATCCAACTCGATGTCCCCGACAATTTCCCGGCTGTCCACACGCAGACGCGCCCCCACAAAATCAGGCCCCGGCTCGCGGTTCCATGCGCCCAGATGGATGGCTTCAATGACCTCTCCATCAAGGCCCTTCCAGGAAAGCCCGAACCTCCCCGCGTAGAAATCCGCCTGCAGGCTCAGCTCGCTTGGCGACTTCCTGGGGGAAGCACCCGCTTCCGCCAGGTGGGAGGAACGCCCCCCGTGGCGGAGAGCCGTGTATTCCGCCAGTGCCTGTTCGCTCCGGGTCATCGCATTTTTGGTGTTGGTCCTGGAGTGGGGTTGATATTCTCGTAGAGGGCCGAGAGCAGTGCGCGCGATTGCGCGGGGACTTCCTCGGTGGCGATGCGGGAGAGTGTCTTTGTGGCCTCGCGCGTCTTTCCCTGAGCGCGCAGGATGGCGTATTCCTCGAGGCCAAGGCGGAAGCGGACCGGTGGTCGGCTTTCGATTTTCAGCGCCTCGGAGAGGGAGGCGAGGGCGGCGTCCTGCTGTCCGGCATCGAGCTGGGCGGCGGCAAGGGCTTCAAGGAACATGCTGTTGTTGAGGCGGCGGGCAGCGGCGCGCAGTTTATCCGCTGCGGCGACCACCTGGCCATCCGCCGCACGGACAATTTGCCGGTAGGTTTCCCAACTGGAGAGTTTGGTTGGGCGATTGGGGCTGCGCCACGCCGCATAAGGACGATAAAGCGGATCGCCGATCACCACGCTCATCCAGGAAACCCCGCGCGTGGCAGCCCAACCACTCTCTGCCAGGGTGAATCCCGCCATGAGACGGTCTTGAAAAATTTGCAGGTCAGCGGTCAGGGAAAGATAGGGTTCATAGACATTTCCGAGGGTGGCGGATGCGCCCCGGGCGAGGAGGGGACCGGCCCAGCCCTGCTGGGGGTCTCGAAGCGTTGCCGCGCTGAAGGAATGGATATGAACCGCAATGCCGCCGGGGCGGAATCGAAAGCCGAAATCGGCAAACGGCCCATTCACACTCGAGGCGTACCATCCATAATAGACGGCGGCGTCCGTGACGGGAAAACCCGCTGCGAGGGTTGGTTCGGAGGAATCCAGAAACGTCGGGATGCCCTGCTTGCGCATGCTCGCGACCGCACCCACCAGCCACCGATCGCCCTCGGAATAAGAACCCGATGTGATGCCCCGCGCGTCCACATACCCCCACCCCCAAAGCCCGTCGCGCTCGGCGACAAGGGAGTCATCAATCATCGCCCGCACAATGATCGGATCGGTCGCATCCAGACGCGCGACCAGCAATACCCCCGGCAACGCAGCCAGCTCAATGACGGGAGTGTAGCGCCGAAAATAGGGATTCTCGAGAATCCCCGCCGGACGGGGAGGCGACAGCGAGAGGGTCATCAGCTCGCTGTCCACAGAAGCCTCGTTACGCAGAGCAATCGGCTCCGGCTGCGAACGATCCGGCGCGATGGTTTCATCGGCACGAATTTTGAGAGGTATCCCCCGTATGAGAGCCACAAACCGAACCCTGCTGTCGAGGATGTCGCCGGTGCTGGGATTTTCGGTCCACAGTTTGCGCTTGATCAACTCAGCCCGCAGCGGGGCGGCGAGGGTCGTGTTGTATTCCTGGCGGCTGATCTCCTCGGTGAGCGGCGCAGCCAGCCCGATGAGCCGCTCCTGTGGGATCGCCCGCCGCTTGGCATAATACTTGGCCAGATCGAGGGACTGCGGGTCGGAGCTGTTAAAAACCACGATGGTGGCGGCGGCTTCCGGAGAGGGGGATTGCGCAGCCGCACGACCCCAGGCCACCACGAGAACCCCCATCCACACAAGGCGCCAGCCCCTCGTCAAATGCCTCCTGAAATTCCTGAAAAACCGAGGGAGCATCCGTGCAGCATGAACAGACAGGAGGCTGATGGAAATACAAACTTGGGCATAAAAATTAGTGACCTGCCTGGTGCGCATCGCTTTCCTTATGCGCATGATCCTGGCATATTGTCACCCATGCCCGCAACGCTGACTTCCCTACGCATCAGAAACTTTGCGCTGGTTGATGATCTGCTCTGGGAACCGGAGGCGGGATTTACCGCCATTACCGGCGAGACGGGTGCAGGGAAGAGCGTGCTCATTGGCGCTCTCAAGCTTCTGCTGGGGGAGCGGGCGGACCGCGCACTGATCCGTTCCGGTGAGGAAACCTGTCTCGTGGAAGCTGTCTTTGAGGGAGTTGAGGATCCACGCGTTGCCGGGCTTCTGGAGGAAGCGGGCGTCGAAGCGTGTGAAGAGGGCCGCCTGTTGCTGAAGCGTTCCATTTCCACCACGGGCACCGGACGGCAATTCCTCAATGGATCGCCCTGCACGCTGGGGCTGCTGCGGAGCCTGGGTGAGCTGCTCGTGGATCTCCACGGGCCACACGACCACCAAAGCCTGTTTTCACGTTATCAGCAAACCCGACTCCTGGACGGCTTTGCCGGACTGGATCCTCAACGCGAGTCCTTCGCCAGCGCACGGCGCACGCTGACCCAACTCGAACACGAACGCGATGAGCTGACGGCCCACGAACAATCGCTCGCCCGGGAGCTGGAGACCCTGAGACATCAGTGCCAGGAAATCGAGGCAGCCGCCCCAGACCCCGCCGAAGAGGAGGTCTTGTTGGGGCGGCATCGTGCAGCCGCGAATGCCACGCGCATTCTCGAGCTGTGCCAGACCCTTTTGTCGCGCATTTCCGGAGAGGGGCCTTCGCTCGGTGATGGCGTCGCCGAACTCGTCCGGACGACACGTGAGCTGGCTCGACTGGACTCTTCCACAGAAGGATTTTCCGCCCAGACCGCTGACCTTGCGGAAGCACTGGCGCGCCTCGACAGTGGATTGCAAGCCTACGCTGACTCGTTCGAGGCCGATCCCGCAGCCCTGGCGGCCATCGAAACCCGCCTCGACACCCTCCAAAGCCTCAAACGCAAATACGGTGCGACAATCGAGGAGGTTCTTGCGTTTTTTCACGACGCTGCGGCACGCCTTACGGCACTCGAATCACGCGCCGCCCGCTCAAACACGCTCGATGCGGAAATTGCCGCCGCACAAGACCGGCTGAGCGCAATCGGCGCGGCGCTGACCAAAGCGCGGCTGGCTGCCGCCAAGGCTCTCGAGAAACTCGTCAGCACGGATTTGGCAGACTTGGGATTTGCGAAGAGTGGCTTCTCGATTTCCTGGGTTCCCTCCAGCGGCCCGCTGGGCAACGAAATCGCCGAATTTTTGTTTTCCCCCAATCCGGGCGAGGAACCCCGTCCGTTGCGAATGATCGCCTCCAGCGGGGAGATTTCCAGGGTCATGCTCGCCATCAAGGGGGTTCTGGCCGCTCAGGATGATGTGGCACTGCTGGTCTTCGACGAGATTGACGCAAACGTGGGCGGCGAAATCGCCGCCAAAGTGGCCAACCGCCTGCGGCAGCTCTCCGAAGGACGACAGGTTTTTTGCATCACCCATCTGCCACAGGTCGCGGCGGCCGCCTCCCGGCAATTCGTCGTCAATAAGGAAATGCGTTTGGAGCGTACTCGCACGACCCTGACCTCCTGCGAAGGCGAAGCCCGTGTCGAAGAACTCGTGCGGATGCTCGGCGGCCAGTCGCCGGAGGCTGATGCGCACGCGCGCGCACTCCTCAAGTCACCAAAACCCCCAAAGCCACCCAAGCCCGCGAAGCCTTCCCGCTAAGCTCCTGCTCGGCTCCCGTGTTTCAGAGGGATGAAAAACTCACGCTGCTACCTGAATGCGCGTGTCCGTCACGCAGCGGCTCCGGGAGGTCCTCCTGAAGAAAGTTCTGGAAGGTCACGGGGCGCAAAAAACGCTCGAGTGCAGCTGTGCCGACGGAGGTGAACCGGCTGTCGGTGGTTGCCGGGTAGGGACCTCCATGCGTCATGGCCCCACAAACTTCCACGCCCGTGGGGAATCCATTCTGAATGAGCCGCCCTGCCTTCCGCATCAAAATGCGGGTCAATTCCCTCGAGGCCTCTCGGTCGCCCTCCTCTTTGTGGATGGTGGCCGTGAGCTGGCCCCCGAGACCTCGCGCCACCCGAAACATCTCCTCGGGCGCTTTCACGGTCACCACGAGGCAGACCGGGCCAAAGTTTTCCTGATCCAGAATCCCACGGTTTTGCACGAAAGTTTCTCCGTCCGTGCGGAGGAGCACGGATGACACCTCAGCGCCTTGCGCTTGACCGGAACCGCACCCACGCGCAACTTCCGCGACTCCCTCTCTGCCCAGCCAGTCCCGGGTTCTTTGTCGAAACGCCGCCGCGATCCCCGCATGCAGGGCGATGCCGGCGGGAGCGCGGCGCGTCTCTCCGGCCAAAGCAGCAAGGAAGTCATCGAAGCCTGCGGATTCGTGGACGACGACCAACCCAGGCTTGGTACAAAACTGCCCGCAGCCACCATTCACCGAAGCCGCAAGACCAACGGCGATCTCCAATGGCCGCGCGCGCATTGCCCCCGGCAGGATGAAAATTGGATTGATGCTGCCCATTTCCGCAAAGACCGGGATGGGGACAGGACGCGCGGCGGCGGCATCCCAGAGCGCGCGCCCCGCCGGGAGCGATCCGGTAAATGCCACGGCAGTCGTCAGCGGATGTTTTACCAGGGCGGTTCCGACCGTTGGCCCCGGGCCGTGCAACAGCGCAAAAACCCCCTGAGGCAGCCCGAGGCGGGCAATGGCCCGAATGATGGCCCGGGCCGCAATTTCGGAGGTTCCGGGATGGGCTTCATGCGCTTTCACGACGACCGGACAGCCGACCGCCAGTGCCGAGGCGACATCACCGCCCACCACCGAATAGGCCAGCGGGAAATTGCTGGCTCCAAAGACCACCACGGGGCCCAGAGGAACACACATGCGCCGCAAATCCGGGCAGGGCACCGGCCTCCGCGCCGGTTGCGCAGATTCCTGTCGCAGACCCCTCCACGCCTCCCCACGGACTTCCGCACCGTAAAGCCGCAATTGGTGGCACGCTCTCGCGCGCTCGGAAGCCAGGCGATCCAAAGAAAGCGCCGTCTCCTCATGAGCGCGCTCCAAAAGCCCGTCGCAGCCCTCCTCCAACTCGCAGGCAATCGCCTCAAGCAGCTCCGCACGACGACTCCCCGGCAAGGACGAAAATTCCGCAAATGCCGCATCGGCTGCTTCCAGGGCGGCATCCCCGTCCGCCACCGTCGCCGAATAAAATGGCGGATCGAGGGAGCTTCCGCAACGGGGATTGACACCAAAAAACGGTTCGCCCACCTCCTTGACCGAAACCCCCAAAACCCATGACCTTCCACTCAGCATCATTCCCCGTTGGTAATTGCTCCAGTGTTATTCGAGCAGAAGCCAGGAATTTGCAAGCAGCTGTTACGACTGGACAAGACCGGGGTTCCAAGCCCCGCTACGCACGACGGACAAACCGACGAGGCCACATGGCCGCGCCGAATGCCGCCAAAACCAGCAGCAGCGACCAGGAGGTGGGTTCGGGAATGATGTCGGCGTAGCCGATGTCCCGCAGCATGCCAATTTCAGTCGCGCTCAGTGAGCGAACCTGTGCTCCCGGATCGGTCGCTGCATTCATGATTAACACCGGGTGCCCAATGCCATTGAAAAAGGTGTCGTCGGTATGGTGCACGCTGCTGCCCAGATCCCAGGGATCCGGGGAAAAAATGGGAACGTTCTGACCCAATGCCGCCGAAGCGAAGGCTCCGTTGAAAAACACTACGTTGCCTGCGTACACACCACCCTGGGATCCGCCGGTCAGCGTGGACAGCAGGCCGGTCTTAAATGCAAAGGCTCCGTCAATGAGGGCGGTGTTGGAGTTGTCCACCAGGAACTGATCGTACATCAACCAAGTGTCGGGCTGGCCGGATGCGTTCCTGTGGAGGCCCTGCCCCGAATCATTGAGGGCGGAAAGAAAGCCCAGCGCGTGGAGCATCTCGTGGATCGCTGTGGACTTAAAGTCGAAGGCATCAACAGCCACGTCGTCGTCGTAGTCCCAGGGATGCACAAAGTTGAAGCTGATCTTGCCATCACTGGTGCCGTTCCCTGTCAGGATCAGGTTTTGCACCACAGTTGGAGAAAACCCGAAGGCACTATTGAAGGGATTGCTCCAGGCAGAGGCCAGAAATCCGCCACCGATATTGGAGGAATTGACCGTGAAGGAAACCGTGGCGTTATAATTGGTAAAATAACCAGCGAGCATTCCGGCCCGGAACACACTCCTCTGGCGCGTGCGTCAACATTGACGCGACCGGCAACTCAGGCGAGGATTTTTCCATCATGAGCGAGACGACACTTCCCACACCGGAGCAACTCCAGCAGCAACTCCGGGCATTTTTGAACGCCGGATTCCCGCAACGAGAAGAATCCCCGGGGGAGACCGGCGATTCTCCAGCGGCCCCGGCCTTTGACTTTCATCTCACTCCCAAGGAAATCAAACGGCATCTGGACCGCTTTGTCATCCGTCAGGATGATGCGAAAAAGGCGCTGGCCATCGCGGTCTGCGACCACTACAACCACGCGCGTCATGCCGCGTCGCTGCCGGAAGAGGAGGCGACACGGCTCGAATACGCCAAACAAAACGTCATCCTCATCGGGCCAACCGGCGTCGGAAAAACCTACCTGATCCGCCATGTCGCCGAGCTGGTCGGCGTCCCTTTCGTCAAGGCGGATGCCACCAAGTTTAGCGAAACCGGCTATGTGGGGGCGGATGTGGATGATTTGATTCGCGAGCTGGTTCACCGGGCCGATGGCAACCTGCAGTTGGCACAGTTTGGCATGGTTTATATTGATGAAATTGACAAAATTGCGACCGCCAGCGCCGGGGGCGGGCGGGACGTGAGCGGACGCGGCGTGCAGACCACCCTGCTCAAGCTCATGGAGGAAACCGAGGTGCCAGTGCGCAGCCCCAACGACATCCAGGCCCAACTGCAAGCCGCAATGGAGTTTCAGCGGCGCGGCAAACCCGTGCGCGAGTCCATCAATACCCGCCACATTTTGTTTATTGTTTCGGGCGCATTTGAGAAGCTGACCCCGCACATTGTCCGCCGTCTCAAGCAGACGGCTCTTGGCTTCGGTGCCAGGGTTCCCGAACGGAGCGACGATGCGTCCTCGCTTTTGCGTCAGGCGGAGACGCGCGATTTTGTCGAGTTTGGGATGGAACCCGAGTTCATGGGGAGATTGCCGATTCGCGTGGTCTGCGACCCCCTCACCGAGGACGATCTCTTTGAAATCATGCACACCTCGGAGGGAAGCATCATCCGCCAATACGAGCGGGCCTTCCGCGCCTATGGCATCGAAGTCCACTTTGAGGAGGACGCGCTGCGGGCCATTGCCCGCGCGGCGGCTCCGGAGCAGACCGGCGCCCGCGCCCTGCTCACCATTTGCGAGCGCGCCCTGCGGGATTTCAAATTTGAGCTGCCCGATTCCGGCATCCGCTCGTTTTCCATCACCGCAGCGCTCATCGAAAATCCCGACAAGGTTCTGGACGCACTCCTGCGCGAAGGCCACCTCGAACGCAGCAAGGCGAGAAAGGAAATTATCTGCGAATTTGCCACACGGTTTTCGTCGCAGCACGGTGTCCGTTTCACCTTTGACGACACAGCCGTCACAAAAATCCTCGAGAAGGCCGATGCGGACGGGCGGGATGTACGTGAGTTTTGCGAAGTGGCCTTCCGCGATTACCAATTCGGTCTGGCGCTGATCCGTCGCAACAGCGGCCAAACCGACTTTGTCATATCCGCAGAGGCTGTCGAGAACCCCGACAGCGTCCTCAGCCGGTGGGTCATCGCTAGCTACCGGAAGGACGAAGCAGACGGTTCGTCAATTCAATAGCTTGGCGGAAGCCGCAGAAAACTCCTCCGGGAATTTGGTGAGAAAGCTCTGTGTCGGCCACGAACAGGCTTCTCCAAAGGCGCAAATGGTCCGTCCGGCGATGTTGTCGGCGACATTTTTGAGGGTGGCGGGGTCTTTTTCGACACCCCCTCCATCGAGAATTCGCGTGGTGATTTTTGACATCCAGAGGCTGCCCTCGCGGCAGGGCGTGCACTGGCCGCAGCTCTCGTGGGCGTAGAATTGGTTGAGGTTGTTGAGAACCTGCACCATGTTGCGGGTGTCGTCCATGACGATCACCCCCCCACTGCCGACCATGGTTCCCACCGCCGCCAGCGAAGCGGCGTCCATCACGACATCCAGCATGTCAATTTCCTTCTCGGTCATCGCGCCGTCCGGACCCTTCGCCTTGATCTTGAATTTCTCGCCGGCCCGCAACACCTTGGCCGAGCTGCCGCCGGGGATCACGGCCTTGAGCTTGCGTCCGGGCCGCAGGCCGCCGCAGAGGTCAAAGATCAGTTCGCCGAGTGTGACTGCGCCGACGGGCAGTTCGTAAAAGCCCGGACGCGCCACATCGCCGCTCACGCACAGGGTCCGGGTGCCGCCGTCTCCAGGCGTTCCCATCTTTGCGTATTCCTCCGACCCCAGCCGGAGGATGTGCTTCACATGGCAAAGGGTCTCGACGTTGTTGACAATCGTCGGCTGCATGTACAGGCCGAGCACTGCGGGAAAATACGGGGGCTTGATGCGCGGGTAGGCCCGCTTGCCTTCGAGAGATTCCAGCAGCCCGGTTTCCTCCCCGCAGATGTAGGCCGCCGCGCCCTGGTGAACATAGATATCGAGGTCAAATCCGGAGCCGAGAATGTTTTTGCCGACGAATCCCGCCGCGCGGGCTTCCTGGATGGCCTTCCAGACGATTTTTGCGGCATGAGGGAATTCGCAACGGATGTAGATATAGGACAGGTGGCAATTGGTGGCAAAAGCCGAGATGACAACGCCCTCGATGAGCTGGTGCGGGTCATGGTGGAGGATGTAGCGATCCTTAAAGGTACCGGGCTCGGATTCGTCGCCATTGACCACCAGGTAATGCGGCTTGCCATCGTCGTATTTGATGAAGCTCCACTTCATCCCGCACGGGAAGCCCGCGCCGCCGCGCCCGCGCAGATTGGCCGCTTTCACCGCATCCACAATCTCGCCGGGCTTCATGCCCAGCGCTTTTTTGAGGGATTCGTAGCCGCCGTGCCGGAGATACGTCTCGAGGCTGGTGTCGTAGCCCGGCTTCGAGATGTTTTCAAAAATGAGCCTCCGCTCTTTCGGGTGCGGAGCCGGCATGGAAAAGGTGGAATCCGTCATGACTGGTATTTTTTGACGATGGCCGGGACATCCTCGGGCTGGATCCGCTCGTGCAGGTCATCATTGATGAGGGCGACGGGTGCGCTGCCGCAGCAGGCCAGACACTCGACAAACTCGACACTGAACTCCCCATCCGGCGCCGTCGGCGGGGGGGCTCCAAACCCATGACTGTGACTGTGTGGATCCACGCCCACCGCCTGACAAAACTTTTCCTTGATGTCGTGGCTTCCCGCCAGGGCGCACGAGAGCGTGCGGCAAACCCGGATAATCGTCCGCCCGGCGGACTTGCGGCGGAACCACGGATAAAAAGTAATGACCTCGACAACCTGCACCGGGCCGACACCCACCCTGGCCGCAATCCACTCGACACCGGAATCATCAATCGAACCAAATGTGTTTTGCCAAAGATGCAGCAGCGGGAGCGTGGCACTGCGCCTCGAAACCGGATAGCGGGAAATCAAATCCTCGGCCTGGGCCTCAAACTCGGGCGTCACCTTCGCCACCTGCGCCCCGGATTGCGTCTCTCTCTCATTCATTCCCATTCTTTCTCCTGTTTTCAGTGGCGCGCTTCAAGCAAAACGATCCAACAACCCCGCAAACTCCCGCATTTTTTTGGATGCGCGTCATTCTCAGGATCCCGTCAGATTTTCATACACGCCCGTGTCGCGGCGCTTCAAAACACTAAATCCGGCATTTTTTGCCTCGCTGAGGGAAAGCGGTTTGGCGACGCGCGGAGTGTTGGGTGCGGAGAGGACCCTCCGGACGGCCTTTTTGCAGAGCGGGCAGGCGGTCAGCTCCGGGCGTCCCAATGGTCTGCGTAATTCGAACCGTCCGCCACAGGCCTTGCAGGACTCGCCTTCGACCACTTCATATTCGTAGATCGGCACTGCGACGCAAACAATCGGCGGACTCCGCCTTCCGTTCCGTGGCTACCAGCTCGACTTGGTCACCCCGGGGATCATGCCCGAAGAGGCCAGCTCGCGAAAGGTGATGCGGGAGAGCTTGAACCGCCGCATATACCCGCGGCGACGCCCCGTCGCCCGGCAGCGATTCACCAAACGGGTCGGACTCGCATCCCGCGGCAACTGCGTGAGCGAGGCGTAGTCCTTCTTCGCCTTCAACTCCTTGCGAAGCTCCGCGTACTTCTCGACCGTCCGTCGTTTCCGAGCATCACGCTCTATCCATGATTTTTTTGCCATAAGCTGAAGGGACGAATGTAGCCGCCCGCCCCGCTCCGGCAAGAACATATTTTGAAAATTTTCACACCTTCGTAAAAAAATTGAAATTGTGGATTGCAATCCTTGCGGGGACAGTGGATGTTTTCCCGCTTACTCAAGCGCGAGGAATTTGGGAACCGTCTTGCGGGAAAATGGCTGACAGATTGTTGTCGGTGCTCTGCGGTCGGGATGCTTTGGGCAAATGAGCCACGGATGGCCGTTCCGAAGCCCGCGATTCCCGCTTGGAAAATCATACCTCGGAGAGGTGCGCCGGGAAACGAAGGAACGCCGCGCACGAAGGCTCCGTACAACCACAAAACAACCATGCCACAAGAGCAATCCAGTACAGCATCCAAATCCCGACGCCCCCGCAACCGCCGCCCCGGATACCAAAAGAACAGAGCCGCCCGTCCTGAGCAGCCAGCTCCCGCCGCCAAAAAACCGTCGTTCTGGCAAAAGATCACCCGGCTTTTCTCGGGAGAAACCGGGGCCAATGCAGCCAAAGATCCCTACGGCTCCTCACCCAAACCCGCCCGCCCCCGCGACAGTGGCAGGCCGTCCGGCCCCAAGCCAGACCGGAAACCCCGCAAGCCCGAGGCCGTCGAGGTTACCAGCCCGCGGCTCTACGTGGGCAACCTTTCCTTCGATGCGGTGGAAAGCGACCTGCAGGAGCTTTTTAGCGGAGCGGGAGCGGTGGCCAACGTTGAGATTGTCATCAACCGGCACACGCAGAGATCGAAGGGATTTGGCTTTGTCCAGATGCAGACCATCGAGGAGGCACTGCGGGCCGTGGAAGCTCTCCACGACAAGGAATACATGGGCCGCAAACTCGTGGTGAGCGGCGCGAAGGCCGCCGATGAGCGCCGCGACGAGCGGAACCGCACCTCCGAAGCCGCCTAAAAATCTTCTCGCGCTGGTCGGCCCCACCGGGGCCGGCAAGAGCGAGCTGGCGGTTCTGATCGCGGAACGTATTGACGCAGAAATTCTCTGCGTGGACGCGTATCAGGTGTATCGGGGCATGGCGGTTCTCACCGCACAGCCGGATTCCGGACTGCGTGCGCGGGTGAAGCACCATTTGTATGGAGAATTTTCTCCTCATGAGGTGCTGGACGCCGCCATTTTCGCGCGGCGCGCCCAGGCGGTCATGGACGACGCAACCACGCGCGGCGTGCCCATCCTTTTGGTGGGAGGCAGCGGACTTTATTTGCGGGCACTGCTGGGCGGATTTGATCCGCTGCCACCTGTGGATGCCGAGCTGCGGGCCGCGCTGCGGGAACTCGGGCTGACGGAACTCCTTCGACGGCTGGCGGATGCGGATCCGCATGCGCTGGAGACCGTGGACGCACAAAACCCGCGCCGGGTGCAGCGCGCGCTCGAAATTGTTTTGCAGACGGGGCTGCCACTGTCCGCTTCCCGGAAGCGCGGGAAGCAGTTTCGCGTCGTGCACCACGGCTGGCTGGCGGCCCGCTCACGCGAGGAATTGCGCCTCCGCATTGAAACGAATGTGGCCCGGATGTTCGAGGAGGGCGTCATCGAGGAGGTCCGCCAGTTGGGCACGATTGGCGAAACCGCCTCGCGCGCCATCGGCTGGCAACACATCCACCAGATCCTCGCGGGTCGGCTGACCCCGGAAGAGGCGTGCGTTCGCATCGTCGCCGACACGCGCGCGTATGCCAAAAGACAGTTGACGTGGTTTCGGAACCAGACTAGCTATCCGGAAGTGACTTTAACCGGCTCCCTCCCTCCCAGCGGATTTGTGGAATCCGTGGCAGACCTCGTTTTGGGTGCCCCATGAGAGAATCTGAACGCCCAGTCCACGAAAGCGCGATTCTGGTTGGTCTTGAACGCGAGGGCGTCAGCCGCTGGGATGTGCAGGATTCGCTGGATGAGCTGCGACAATTGGCCGCCTCCGCCGGCGCGACGGTGGCTGATGTGGTCATCCAAAAGCTCGATCACCCGACGGCGCCGTACTACATCGGAAAAGGCAAGGCGGAGGAAATCGCGCGCGGGGGAGCCGGGCAGTCCGCAACGACGTTGATTTTTGATGACGAACTCTCGCCCGCGCAGGGACGCAATCTGGAGAATCTGACCAGTCGCAAGGTGCTGGATCGCACTCAACTGATCCTTGACATCTTTGCCCGCCGGGCGCGAAGCCGAGAAGGGCGATTGCAAATCGAGCTGGCCCAGTTGCAGTACCTTCTTCCTCGATTAACCCGCATGTGGACCCACCTTTCGCGGCAAACCGGCGGGATTGGCACGCGAGGCCCGGGGGAAACCCAGCTCGAAGTGGACCGCCGACGCGTGCAGGAACGCATCGCACGACTCGAACGCGACCTGCGGGAAGTCCGAAAAAATCGCGCCGTCCAGCGGGAAGGCCGCCGCCGGAACCACTGGCCGGTTGCCTCCCTTGTCGGCTACACCAACGCGGGGAAATCCTCGCTGCTCAACCGCCTCACCGGTGCGGGGGTCTCCGCCGAGGACAGACTCTTTGCCACTCTCGATCCCACAACCCGGCAAGTCGTTTTGCCCAACCGGCAGAAGCTGCTGCTGACAGATACCGTGGGGTTCATTCGCAAACTTCCTCACACACTCATCGAGTCCTTCAAGGCGACTCTCGAGGAGGTGCAGCTTGCGGACCTGCTGGTACACGTGGTGGATGCGAGCCACCCGCAACACGCCGAGCAAATGGCCGCCGTCGAGTCCACCCTCAAGGAATTGAATGCGATGGGAAAACAAACGCTCCTGGTTTTCAATAAATGCGATGTCGTGCCGCACCCCGACCTCATCGAAGGACTCCTGAGACAACACCCGGGCAGCGTGGCAGTTTCCGCGCGGACGGGTGAAGGCATCCCCGCACTGCTCGAAGAATTCCAAATCCGCCTTGAAGCGTGGCGGCTCAAAATGCGGCTGGCCCTTCCCCATTCGGAATCCGCGCTGCTCGCCGAAATCCACCGCGTCGGCCATGTCCTGGAGGTTCGCTACGAAGACGACGGCCGGACATTGGTCACCGCCCACATTCCGCCCGAGCTGGCACCCCGGCTCGCCGCGTGGGTGCTCCCGCCCTCCGAGGCATGAACCCCCGCCTCGCACTTCTTCTTCCGTGTGTTTTCGTGTCGGCCTGCGCCACGTTTCTCCCCTCTCCCCAGCCCAAGCCCAAGCCCAAGCCGGGCGAACCTGTGCTGACGATCTATGCGGCCAAACCCTGGTTTGTCGAGGAAGGGATCGCCTCATGGTATGGAGGGCGTTGGATCGGGCGTCTGACCGCCAATGGCGAGCGCTACCGCGCCAACGATCTGACCGCCGCCCACAAAAAGCTGCCATTCCACACCCGGGTGCGCGTCACCGATCTCAAGACCGGACGACAGATTATCGTACGCATCAACAACCGGGGGCCCTTCAAAAAAGGCCGGGTGATTGACCTGAGTGTAACCGCCGCGCGGCAGCTCGGCACCTACGACCGCGGACTCGCCAAGGTGCGCATCGAAGCACTGCGGGAAATCCCCCAAATGAAACACCCCAACCTCTCCACCAGGAAATTAAGGGCTCAGAACGAACAACAAAACACGCCACAGAAGAAGCAGGCCCTCAAGCCGACACCGACGCCGACACCGACACCAAAGCCGTCGCCGACTCCAGCCAAAAAATCGCCAACCTCCGCCCGCAAAAAATCCGCATCCTCCGGATCTCCCCCCGGGAACTCCCGCCACAAGACAAGCCCGCAGCGCAAATCCCGCACCCCACGCAAATCTAGCTAAGCCGCTTCCAGAAGGTCACCTCGGAAACCCCATGCTGAAACGCGCGTTGCGCCTCACGAAAAACATACGGGATTTCGCTCACGCCTCCGAAGGACTCGAAGTGCGCATCGAGAGCCGCATGGAGGCCATCCCGAGTGGTCACCTCCCTGCCGTCCCGCTTGAAGCCACCGAGCCAGTTTTCGCGCGGCGTTTGCTCGATGCTCCATGTTCCCGGTGTGGCTACCATTAGTATCCCCCCCACCTTCATGCGCCCGCGAATGGCGGCCAGGAACTTGAGCGGGTCGTAGAGGCACTCGATCAGATTGGCCGCAAGGACAAAATCATAATCGCCAAACTGCGGCTTCAGGTTGCAGGCGTCGGACTGGAAAAACTCAACCTTCTCCTCCACCCCCTCCAGCCCCAGACCGGCCAATGTTGCTTCTCTCAGCTCCACCAGCTCGCCTTCTTTCACGATCTGGTAGCGCAAGGGCAGGCCCTGGGCCAACGTCACACCATGACGGATAAATCGCGCCGAAAAATCCAGCCCGGTCACGAAATCAAAATGGCGCGCCAGCTCAAAGGTCGCCCGCCCCGAGGCGCAGCCGATATCGAGCGCCCGGCGCTTCGGCGTATTCCCCAGAACAGCCAGTGCCTTTTGAACAAGAGCCTCCTGGAAATTGGGAACCCCAAAATGGGTCGCACCATAGTGAAACTCCGCGTAATCGGAAAGCATCCGGTCGGTCTCGCATTGCAGGGGGGCAGGCGGCGCATTTTCCGCCACAATGTAGCGGAACCCCGCATGTTGGAAAAAATGGCGACGAAACGCATACCGCGAATCCGGCTCGGCCTCATTTCCCGAGGAAATCCACGCGCCCCCCTTAATGATCGCGTGTCTGTCATCAAAGGTGGGCGTCGTGAAGTCATCGTAATACGGATGTACCTCGAAACCATCGAACGGATAAATGGGCGTCTCCGTCCACTGCCAGACATTGCCGACCATGTCAAAGAACGGCCCGTGAGCGAAGCCATCCACGGGCGTTGAGGACGCGCCGTGGTCGAGATGCAAGTTAGCGTCATCCCCGGGCTTCCATCCGCTCACCGCCAACATGCGGTGCCATTCATCCTCGCTGGGAAGACGAACCCGACGGCCTTCCGATACCGACTTCCAGCGACAGAACGCCCGCGCCTCATGCGCATTGACCTCGACCGGCCAATTCCAGGGCATCGCCACAACCTCGGTCATGAGCCGCAGCCTCCACCCCTCGCCACCCGGAACCCAAAACTCCGGATGGGTCGCCTTGCTGTAACCCAGCCACTCCACACCCTCCTCATCCCAAAACTCCCCGTTTTTGTAACCACCCGCTTCCACAAAATTCAAATACTCGCCATTGCTGACCAGCAACCTGGACGCCTGGAATGCGGGCGTCTCGTCCGCGTGCGTTCCAAACTCATTATCCCACCCGTACAGACGCGGGTTTTTCCGACTTCGTCCGAGCACCACTGTCCCTGCCGGAATTTCCACAAGGCTGTTTTGCGGCGCCGGCCCGGAGGACTGGTTTGCCTTCCAGTCGGGATGTGGGCGAATGAATTCCAGTTTTTGCTGACGGATCAACACGGAAGAGGTTTCGACGTGGATGCGCTCGTGTTCGATGCCCATGACAATCGTCCACCAGGGATGTTCCCAATTCACGGGAAGCGTCAAGGGAGCCTCGTCAATGATGCCCAAAACGATGCGGCGAATTTCGTCGCGATACGCCTGGACTCTCTCGACCTCCGGCCAATCGTAATGCGCGTCATTCAGATCATCCCAACTCATCTCATCCACCCCGATGGCAAAAATGGATTCCATGTGAGGGTCCACGCGCTTTTCCACAAGCCGCGCCAGGAGCAGCTTGTTGATAAAAAACGTGGCCGTGTGACCGTAATAAAATATCAGCGGATGACGCAGCGGGATGGCCCGCTCATACCAGGCCCTGCGGTCAGCGAGGGTCTGAAACAGCGACTCATACCGGTCATAGGTTGAAAGAAAGGATTCCTTCAGCTCCTTCCGAAATTTCTTCGGATCGCTTTGATCCAGCGGCAGACGATGGATATATGGGCGCAGTGCGGATGAGCCGCTCTCGGTCGAATGGGATGCTTTGCTGGTAGCCATGACAAAGACTCAACCTACCAGACCTCCGAACGATTTTCAACTGCCCGCCTAACAATCGAGCCGGATGCTTGAGTTGTTTTGACCTTGGAAACCTGGGCGAGATCCTCGCTGACAACAGCAGCCTGCCACACCCCAGCCCGCCGCCGCGAGGGCGGGGTCAATGAGTTCGGCGCGGGTTTCGGTTTCGTTCATGCGTAAAGGGTGAACGTGTTGCCTTCCCGAGTCAGTAGATTGAGAAATTTTGGGTGCAAAAATAGTTTCTCTTTACCGATCGACTTTTCCTCCAAGACGCGGATGCGCACCAACTCCTTGAGGTAGCGGGACGCCGCCTGCCGGGCAGCGATGCCTGCATGGGTCACGTCGGCGATACGGCAGTAAGGCTTCTCGAAGATCAAGTTCACCAACTCGTGGCTGTAAATCTTCGGCACTCCTGCGCGGACGAATTCGATGGTATGCGCTGCCAGTTCGCGAATCGCCGCGATCTTGGCCGTGGTCCACGCCGCCGTCTCCGCCACCCCGCGCAGCAGATAGGTCAGCCACTCCTCCCACGCCTGCTCGCGCGTCACCCTCAGCAGCAGCCGGTAGTAGTCCGACTAACAGCAACACGTCAATAGAATGTGTCGCAATTTCTCAATTTCAGCGACACGTCTTCCCCTTCATGTCGCCGCCAAGGACATAAGGGATGCGGCCTGTCGTTGTTTTGCGCTGTCAGCGACATGTTGCTGCCCTTCCACGCTCAGGCACAGGCCACCAGCACCGCGATCCGTCAAGCGTAAGTCCTGGCATGATTCAAGCGGCTACAACTCCCCGGCGAAGGCCCGGTGCAGCAGCACCTGCTTCAACTCCGCCAGTGTCGCCGACTGCCGCGCATACCCCTCCGCCAGCCGCTACGCCCCGGTGGAGAGGGTGCCGAGGGCACCCTTGAAGGAAAGTCCACGGAAAAACCGTCACGCGAGGACTGTCCGAGGAGAAAGCCCAGAAAGTCTCACGGAAAGACTCGGTGCGAAACGTCCCAAAACCCCGCTAAGTTGAGCCATTCATGCCCCCTACCCCATATTTTCCGAAAATGTACTCCTTGGTCATATATGCGGGTTAGCTCTTGCGGTAGCGTCGCACGGCAAAAGCACAGGCCAGCGTCCCTGCTACCAAAAACATGGTAATGGTAGAGGGTTCGGGGATAGGATTCAGGTAGTTGGTTCCGGAGGCGCTTCCCAGGGAAAAGGAATTTACCGGTGCGTTGGTATTATCGAGCACGGCGGCCGTCCCTCCCCATGAGACGGTATTGCCCGCATCGTGAGTCACGCTATAGCCAACACCGTTGTTATCGAGGCTGTGGCTATCGAGTCGGATGTCGGAATACATTGTCACCGCCACATCAAAAGGAGTTCCGAATGTAAACGGGATGGAAAATGCGAGTGATTGGTTGAGCCCATATCCGTCGCTTACGGGCTGATTTGCTGCCATTGATAGGGAACCATATTGCCAATCGCCAGCACTCCATTGATCCCCCATATATTGACCGACCCTTACAAGATCCTGACGACCGTCCCTGCGGGGCCGATCGTCACCTGATCGAGGCCCGACATCTCGGCATCCTGGGCAATTCCGCGCCGGGTTTTCAGGAAGCGTCCGGAACTCGTCTCATGTCTGCATGATAACGCCCAAACTTTGTTGGTCAGGCGACTTTTGTATAGAGGTATTTTTGGAAACCGGAGAAGGCCACGCCAACGTCGCTTCCCAGGTCGGCCATGGCGTCGGCGATGGAGTCGTCGTAGCGAAGGCGTAGCAGCGGGGCGAGTTTTTCCTGGGCGAGTTCCTCCACACCCTCAGCGACATATTGGGAAAGCACGAAGTCGAGAAAGACCTGCTGCTTGGTGTTGAAATGAGTGCTGATTTCCACCTTGGCTTTGGCGGCGCGGGCTTCACGGGTCAGCGGTGGCAGGGCGTAGGCAACGTGGACGAGCACGTCGAAGAGGTCGCTTTTTTCCGCCTCGATAATGCGTTGCATCTCGGCAAGCTGTTCGCTGCCGAAGCCGTGTTCTTCGAGGCCATCGAGGAGTTTTTTCCGCGTATCCGGTTGACTCCACAGGGCGCGCAGTTCGTCTTCGTTTTGGAAAAACTCCGGCAGTTTTCCGAAGAGAAGTTTCATGAATTGCGCCGCGCTCATCGGCGTGCCGTCGGGGTGCCAGAAGCTGGTCATCATCATGTGCTGGATTTGGCGTTCCTTGCCGTCGGCCAGCTTCACCCTGACCTTTTTCCGGCACACGCACGGACGCTGGCCGCACCGTGGACACGGCTCCTTCGGACAGGCGCAGGGGCTTTGGCTACACACTGGGCAGGGCTGGGGCGGTGGCGTCTCGCATGCGCAGGGGGATTGGCCGCACTTTGCGCACGCTTTCGGCTCCAGCGGCTCGCCGTCCCACTGCTCGTCATGAAAATGCAGGTGCGCTTTCACGAAGTCGTAAATCGTGAAGTAGTCCTTGCCGTCGAACAGGCGGGTGCCACGTCCGATGATCTGTTTGAACTCGATCATCGAATTGATCGGGCGCAGCAGCACGATGTTGCGGATGTTCCGTGCGTCCACGCCGGTGCTGAGCTTCTGCGACGTGGTGAGGATGGTGGGAATGGTTTTCTCGTTGTCCTGAAAATCGCGCAGGTGCTGCTCGCCGAGTGCGCCGTCGTCGGCGGTGACGCGCTGGCAGTAGTTGGGGTCCTTGCTGGTTTTGAGCTGATTGATGAGGTCGCGCACCAGCAGCGCGTGGGCCTGGGTGGCGCAGAAGACGAGCGTCTTCTCGTTCTGGTCGATCTGCGCCATGAAGATTTCCACGCGCTTCTTCTCGCGCTCGCGGATCTCGATGCTGCGGTTGAAATCCGGCTCGTCATAGACCTTGCCGACCTCGATCTCGCCTTCCACCACGGTGTCGTCGGAGGTGTAGGTGTAGTAGTCGAGGGTGGTCTGGATTTGTTTCACGCGGAAGGGCGTGAGGAAGCCGTCGTTGATGCCGTCCTTGAGCGAATAGACGAAGACCGGCTCGCCAAAATATTTGTAAGTGTCGGCGTTGACATCGCGCTTGGGCGTGGCGGTGAGGCCGAGCTGCACGGCGGGCGCGAAGTATTCCAAAATGCCGCGCCAGGTGCTCTCGTCGTTCGCGCCGCCGCGATGGCATTCATCAATGACAATGAAGTCGAAAAAGTCGGGCGGATACTCGCCGAACCACGGCGTCGGTTTACCGTCCTTTTCCGGCCCCGACATGAAGGTCTGGAAAATGGTAAAGAACAGACTGCCGTTTTTCGGTACGGCACCCTTTTTGCGGATGTCCTCCGGTTTGATGCGCACGCACGAGCCGGGATGACTATCTTCAAAGGCGGAGAAGGCGTTATAGGCTTGGTTCGCCAAGATGTTGCGGTCCGCCAGGAACAGAATGCGCGGGCGGCGCTCTACGTAGGCGGTGTCTGAGCTTGTCGAAGACAGGTTCCAGCGCGAGTGAAAGAGCTTCCAAGCGATCTGGAAGGCGATGAAGGTTTTGCCCGTGCCGGTGGCCAAGGTGAGCAGGATGCGTTTCTTGTTTTCGGAAATGGCGGCCAGCACGCGCTCGATGGCGGTGTCTTGGTAGTAGCGGCCCGGATGCGAGCCGCCTTTGTCCTCGAACGGCACGTCGGCGAAACGGTCGCGCCAAGCATTGGCCTCGGCGTGGGTGTAGGCCCACAACTCGTTCGGCGTCGGGTAGCAGGGGATTTCGCCTTCCCCGCCGGTTTGCATATCCACGCGGTAGATGCCGTGGCCGTTGGTCGAGCAGGCGTAGCGCACGGCGAGCTTGGCGGCGTAGTTTTTCGCCTGAGCGAGACCCTCGGTGACGGCGGCATCGGCGGCTTTGGCCTCGATGATAGCCAGCTTGGTGTTGCGGTATTCGAGGAGGTAGTCCGCCCGCAGCGGCTGGGCACGACGTCCATGGCCTTCGATGCGACCGGGAGCGATGATGTATTCGCGTCGGATGCGGCTGCCCGGCACCACGCCCCAGCCCGCCGCCGCGAGGGCGGGGTCAATGAGTTCGGCGCGGGTTTCGGTTTCGTTCATGGCTGTTTGAGGGTGTAGCGTCCGGTCTTTTTGCCGCCGATTTTTTCCACCAGACCGGCTTTAAGGAGCGGATGCAGGAGATCCATAGCGCCCTGTTTGGAAACGGCGAGTGCCGCCCACAGCTCGGCGGGGGCCATGCTGCCGTGGTCGCGCAGCAGTTTGAGTAGCAATTCCTGTTTCGGACGCAGCACCAGTTTGGCCGGAGATTTCACGCTGAAAGCCTGCACGCGGAGCCATGCCTTTTCCAAGGTCAGGCACAGGCCCTCGGCGCAGTATTCCAGCCAGCCGGTGAGGTCTTCTCCGGCCACTCGCACGGCATCCAACGCGGCGTAGTAGCCGGGGCGATCTTCCCAATAGTATTCGTCCACGGAGAAAATGTGGTGGCTGTCGAAACCGCGCCGGTAGAGTTCCCACAACGCCAGTGCCCGACCCGTGCGGCCATTGCCATCGGCGAAGGGGTGAATGTGCTCGAAGCGGTAATGCAGAATCGCGGAACTCAGCACCGGGGAAAGTTGGATGGACTCTCGGTTCCACCATTCCAGCAGCTCGAACATCAGCCCGGAGACATCGGCAGCAGGGGGCGGCACATGACGGCCCACCCGCACTTGGATTGTCCGGTAGCAACCGGCCTGCCCCTGATCCATCACACGGTCCGCCAGCAGCCGATGCAGCGCGAACACATCCTCGTGGCGGATGGTTTTCTTCTTCGCGTGTTTTTCCACATGACGCAGCCCGGCGAAGTAGTTCAGCACCTCGCGGCTCGAACGCGGGTCGGCGGCGGCGAGTTCACGCCCTTCTTCCAAGGCCCGCACTTGCTCAAGGGTCAGCGGGTTGCCTTCAATGGCGGTGGAGGCATGACCATTGCGGGTGCGTGTGTCCTTTTGCAGCGCGGGAATCCAGGAAAGCTCCACCGCCGCGCCTTGGATTCGCTCCCGCAAGGCCGCGATCCGCTCCACCTGCGAAAGCAGGCGCGGGGTGACGCGAAACTCCGGTGCGTAGGCCATGAATATGAGTAAAGCGTGAGTCCAGCCATGAGTCAACCCGCTACAACTCCCCGGCGAAAGCGCGGTGCAGCAGCGCCTGCTGCAACTCCGCCAGCGCCGCCGACTGCCGCGCATACACCCCCGCCAGGCGTTGGGTTTCGGCGGAGAGGGCGTCGAGCTGGGCGCTGGCTTCGGTATCGTTCATTCTCCCCGGGCTAAGTTGTCGGACCAGCGGGTTGCGTCGGAGTCTCGTTAAGAGACTCAAGTCCTTTCAAAACGTAGGTGGTGCGAACGCGACCGTTCTTGAACAGGACGGTGGTCTTCAGCAACACAGCCTGACAACGTTCATTGAAAAACCCCCGGTTCAAGGCGATGACCTGTTCCTCGGTCAGATTCTCGTCAATTTTCCCGCCAATGCTGTGATTTTCATCGGTGACGAAATCAAACCGCCACGATTCCAACAGAACCTCTTTGAACACACCGCGTATTTTCAAAGTCTCTTCATTGGTGATGGTTCCGGCCACACGGTTGAACGCTTCGTTCGCCTCCACAGGATTCATCGAACAGCGAAAATCGCCACTCTCCAATCGCAATCCGGCCTTCCCCTTCGCCACCACCTCGAGAAATTCCCGCAGGTTCTGAATGACCCGAGGCGCGGTGGCATCGAGTTCAGCTGCAAAGTCCTCGTCGCTGCGCCCGGCCGATCCGACGAGCTTGGTCACATGCGCCAGCGTGTCTGCCAACTGACCTTCATCGAAAAGTTCATCGTTGTCCGCACGGGTCAGTTCCAGCCCAAATGAGCCGCGCGGCAACCCGGTGAGCAGCAAACGGGAATTGGCTTCCCCATGGCGACGACCGCGACTGCCCACCACACCGTGCCAGCGGTCTGCGTAGTCCGCCATCACCATGCTTTGGAATGGTTCAAGAACCCGTCCCGCAAAACTCGCGTCAATCCCCATAGAGCCTTGCACCGGCTCGCCGGAGAAAAACAGGACGGTCCGCGCCTCTTTGTTGCCAAGTGGCAGGGCCGCAATCTTTTCTTTCAATTCTTCCTCCCGCTCCGCGAAAGAAACCGACATGAGCGGATGATCGCCTACCAACGCCTTCAACCGCTGCGTTTCGAGCAGTTGAACCTTCAAAAATTCTCTTTGTGCGCGTGTTGTCATGGTGTGGCCTTGGCAAGTTCCTGCCGCGCTGCCGTATCCTCAGTGGGTGTGTTCAGTTCGATTCTCAACATCCCTTTCCACACGCCCTGTCGGTTATGGGAGAAAAGGAGAATCCAGTAACGGGTCTGCTCCAGCGTGACCGTGGGGTCGAACCCGGCGTCGAAATTGTAGTGATCTAGGCTGTAATTCGCCTTCGAGAGAACCGGACTCGCAAATTCTCGAAACCGGGAGGCGAGGCCCGTCTGAAACGTCCGGTCATAACCCCAGTAAACCGTCACCAAGTCGAGATCCTTGGGTGACCGGCTCTCTCTCGTTTCGACGTCCTCCAGAAAACTTCCATCCACCCATTGAAAGCCGTTTGTCAGGCCTTCGCCACGAAGGCGTTTACGGAAATCCAAAAACTTGCCCAGGATCGCCCGCCTTTCGGGAGACGTGCCCAGACGCTGGCAGAGATCCAAGGTCGTGCAGGGATACGGCGACAACTGACCACGATTCACCGGATTTCCCAAGTGCGGCGGAAGAACCAGATTATGATCGAAAGCTGGAATCGGGTTAGACATCAAATTAGGCAATAAGGTCTCGGAAACGGTAATGGATCGAGGTTCATTAGGCGAGCCTTTAAAGCTCCCCGGCAAAGGCCTGGTGCAGCAGCGCCTGTTTCAACTCCGCCAGCGCCGCCGACTGCCGCGCATACACCCCCGCCAGCCGCTGTGTCTCGGCGGAAAGGGCGTCGAGCTGCGCGGCGATGCGACGTTGTTCGGGGAGGGGTGGGAGTGAAATCAGCACCGCGCCAAGCTTTGTTGGGGAGGTATGGCGAACCTTCGTGCCCGATGCCGAGTCCTGAATGGATTGCCGGACCGCAGGCAGATTGAAGACGTGAAAGAAAAACCCGTTCAGCCACGGAACACCGGGCTTTGCGGTGACGAGGCCGAGTCGCTGGTTGTGGAGAAACTTTCCTGACTCCGGCACGATAATAGGACTGCCGAGAAGACCGGCGGCTTGTTCTGTCATTGCAACCAGCATGTCTCCTTTTGTGAGAACGTAGTCCTGTGGAATTGGACCGGCATAAAACTTTTGTTTCTCGCCCCGGTCGCGGTAGCCGCCCGACTCATAGAAGTTTCCGGGCGTGAGGAGGACGTAGTCGCCTTGATTGGTGAAGAACTCTCCCTCGAAGGCGTAGCCGTGCTTGATGTCGCATAATTCCCCCAGCCGCTTCTCCACCCACCCCTTCCCGCGTTGGGAGAAGACGGCTTGGAGGTGGCTGGCGAAGAGGTCGCGGGCGTTTTGGTGGTTGCGGGCGGCGTGGGCTTGGGCGCGGGCCAGCCCGGCAAACGCTTCGTCCAGCACCCCCACGATCCG
>JAJTZA010000062.1 GCA_021463905.1 Terrimicrobiaceae bacterium
CCGTTCAGATCCACGATCGTGTCGTGATGATCCAGAATCACCGGATCCTTCTCGTTAATGAGATAGGTGCCCGCCGGGAAGACGATCCTGTTGGCTCCAAGGGTCTTCGCGTGTTGCAGGGCGGCGTTGATTCCCCTCGATGTCGCCTCCGCCTCAGTGCCATCGTTGCGGATGCCAAACTTTTTCAGCTCAAGCGTATACACCTTCGTAAACTTGGAAGCATCTGCCGTCGGCTTGGGCGTGGACGTAATGGTCAGGGGATGCAACGGCGCCACCGGGCCCTGCTGCGCTCCCGCGTGCTCCGCCTCCGGCGGCATCCACTCATAGCCGTCTGACTCCGCCGCATGACTGACCAAAACTCCCCACAAAAAAACCCCGCTCACACAAAAACCCGCAACCCAGAACCCAACCCGACCCACAATACAACCCCCCAACACCCCCAATCGCTCAAAACCCACACACCGAAAAATTAATCTGGAAAACCCCGCGTCCATCACAACGCTGTGACTAGGGGATGGGTTGGAGGGTGTCAATGGGAATTTTCTGGGAGGGGGTGGTTTTGAATCCTGAGAGTGGGCTGTGGTTCCTGGTTTTGCAAAATTTCCCGTTGGAGGGTTATTGTGGGCGCATGGGGTTCAAGAAAAGGGGAGAGGGTGGCGGAGTGTTCCTTCAGCCGAAGGGAGATGGCGCCTGTACGATCGAGGGTTAGGAGGGGGATGCCGAGGCGTTCGAGGGCGTGGTGGGTTTCTGGCGGGATGCGCTCGGAGGCGGGGAAGTGGGCATTGGTGGCAATGACGGCCCGGGGAGAGGCGAGCTTCCAGAATTGCTCCGGAGGGGTTACGGAAAACCGATGTGCTCCTTGTATAAGAATATCGCAGGGCAGGCGATCGGGATGATGTTCCATTAGCCAGTTCAGGGTGGGCGCGCCTGCATCGGAGAGCAGGAGGATTGTCCATCCGCGCACTTCAATCCGTAGCACGAGTGCGCGATCATCAGCCAGCGATGCCTCGTGTTCGGGTGGGTGGAAAAGACATTCGGCAGACACTTCTGGGAGAAGGGCGAACTGGCGTCCTGCCTGGAGGTCCTCGATCGGCTGTCCCCGGGCTTCCACGGTTTTCCGGACGAGTTTGAGTGTTGGCGAGCGGCTTGAGGTCTGTCCCTGTCCTGCCAGGATGTGCCGGACTGGGACACGCTCGAGCAAGCCCAACGCACCTCCCACGTGACGTGCGTCGCCATGCGTGAGCACCAGAGTTTCCACGCTCCGAACGCCCCGTTGCGACAGCCACGGCAGCAGCGTCTGCTGCGCGGCGGAGGCCGGGCCCGCATCCACCAGAGCGATTTTTCCACCAACATCCAGAGCCACCAGCGAACCTGCCCCCACATCAAAAACGATGACCTCGCCCCGATGCGATCCCGGCAGGGCGGCGGGAAGAACCGCTCCCGGAATCCCCGCAAGAAGTTTTGTGGTTTCCAGAAGAAGCCCGGCCAGCAGCCAGTTGGTATTATTAAACGCGGTCGCCAGTGCCGAGGAAAAGACGCCTGCGGCAAGAGACATCGTGGACACCGACATAATGCAGAAGGCCAGCGGAACGCAAATCGCATTCGCAGGCATGGCCGTCAGGGAAATTATGTGGAAATGGACCCACGTGAGAGCCAGCGACCCGACCCACGCGGCAACCACCACGGCCAGAGAGGGCGCGGTGCGCCGACCGATGGCCGCACGCAGGGCTTCGGCGGGCGTGAATATCCTGCGGGGGATCAGCGGATCCACAGCCAGCGGTACATGGAACGAGCGCGTTAAAGGCGGACACAGAACAATCAGAGCCAGAACGGTCAAAAACGACATTTGGAAGCCCGGATTTCCCAGCTCCATGGGATTTCCGAGCAGAATCAGGACGACCGCAGCCAGGAGGCTATTCAGGATGGCAGTCGGTCGCCCGGCCATCAGCCCCGCCAGAACGAAGGCACCCATGACCGCCGCGCGTACGCTGGCCGGTTTCCATCCGGTCACCAAGGCGTAGAAGAAAAGCGCCAGAATGATGAGGAGCGAGCGCAGTCGGGGAGGAATCCCGCCGAGTACAATCCAGAGCAGGAACCCGACCATGCCGACATGCAGGCCGCTGACCGAAAACAAGTGCAGTGTTCCCGTGTTACGAAAGGCTTCGAGGTCGTTCGGATCGAAGCCCCGCGTTTCGCCAAGGGTCATCGCGAGAATGAGCCGCGCCTGTTGCGAGTCCGCCTCGAGTCCTTTGGTGAGAGTGCCGCGAATCCATGCGGCCGTCCGCGCGGCCAGCCGCAGAAGTGTCAGCCCCCCCGCTTGCAGCAATCGCCCATCGTTGGGGTGAGCGATTTGCAGTTCGGAGAAAATCCCCTGACGCGCCAGCCATGCGCGTCGGTCAAACTCCCCCGGATTGCGCGGACGCCCCACAGCCTCGAGCGTGCCACGCGCCGCCAGCGTGTCCCCCACCTCCGGAGCAACACCCGCCCAGCGGACATAAACCGGCAGATGTACCGAGGCGCGCATCTCTCCAATGGCCAGGCTGGTCAGTTCTGCGCGAAAGGTGGACCTTCCCGAGTCGGCCACCTGCGGGGGAGTCAGGACACGCAATTCGGTTCCGGCGACCATCGGGCCGGGGAAGGCGCGTGCCAAAGCCGCTGCTGCGGATTCGCGTCCGCTCCAGGCGGTTCGGGCTGCGAATCCTGAAGCAATCGCGCAAATCAGTGCGGGCAATGCCCACCGAAGAACCGGGCGGCGCGGACACCCTGACAGCCCAACGGCAACCAGGGCGCAGCCCAGGGCGGCCACTGCCCAAAGTGCTCCCGGAAGTCCGGGAATGTGGCCCAGCAAGCAGCCCGCAATGGCAGCCGCCGCCACAGGAAGAAAGGTGAGGCGGGACCGGAACAGGCTGCGGAAATGACCGCTCCAGCTACTCACGGCTGTCCGCAAAATTTCAAAAACACCATTGTCCATGCAAACGCGTGCCCGTCTCTGCGAAAAAATTTCAATCCCCCATCCTGACCTCGGATGTCTTCCCGGACCGCACAGCTCGCCCGGCGAGAATGAACCTGATGGATTCCGGGCTGATGGTGGCGCATGTAATGCTCGCCCCAGGCTTCGAGAACCTCCGCTTCCTGACAAAAATCCAGGATGTTCCGGGCGGCCTCCTCCTTGGACATGTGCTCGTAAAAAATGTTGGCCTCATTTTCCCAATCTTCGTAATGGAATGAGGTCATGGGAGAGGCGCCCCGGGGCGGAAGAAACTCCGAACGCCCCCGGAGAATGCCCATCCGAATGCGACCGTCAAATCCCTCCGCCGCATTCCGCCGCGACCACGTGTTGACGGCGACTATCACGCGGCTGGCAATCCCGCAATTCAGGGTGATCCAGACATGATCCACCATGTCCTCCTGGGGCGCCTGCTCGACCACGGCCGTCAAATCTCCGCCGCAAACTTTGGTGAGGGGAAATGTCTCCGGCATGGGAAGCTCTATTCTTTTGCGGCCATGCGATTCCTCCGACGGTCGGCCAAATCGTCTTCCGCAGAGGAAGAAGGAGGCTTGGCGGCGGATTTTGTCAGCGCGTGCTGATACACATCAAAGCGCATGTCAGCATCATACGGGAACTCGCGCAGGGTTTCCAGTGCGATCCGCGTTGAATCTTGTTGGCTGAACCCTCCCGCGATGGAGCCGCCGTAGGCGTCAAATGCGCAATCGCGGTCGGGAGTTTCGGGCCGGGGTTTACCGGAGGATTTGGTCGGCAAGGGTGCTCAGGACAAAGAGGAGGCCCACCAGGGCGTTCGCCTGGAAAAACGCAGCATTGATGGAAGCGACATCACCTCTTCTTGCGAGGCGGTGTTCCCCAATGAGAACACCCGCGATGAGGAGCATGCCCCCAAAGTAAGGAGCCTGCAGTCCGGCCAACCCTCCAAAGGCCAGCAGTCCGACCCATGCCATGCCATGCAAGGCCACCGCCCACTGCCGCGCCCGTGGAATCCCGAGTGCCACCACCATCGAGTGCAGACCCTCGCGCCGATCCACCACCACATCCTGCATGGCATACACCATATCAAAACCGGCCCCCCAAAGCAAAACCGCTCCCGCCAAAACGAGCGGCGGCCAGGCCAGGCTGCCCCGCACAGCCAGCCACCCTCCCACCGGTGCCACCGACAACGCCAGCCCAAGAAAAAATTGTGCCCCATGCGTGAAACGCTTGGTCAGGGAGTAAAAAAATACAATCCCCAGAGCCACCGGCGAAAGCAGGAAGCAGAGGGGATTGATCAGTGCCGCCGTCCCCAGAAAGAGCAGCGCGCTTGCGCCACACACCCCCGTTGCCACAGTCCGCGAAGCCAGCCGGTGGCGGCCCGCTGTACGTGGATTCCGCAAATCCATGCTCCAATCCGCCAGACGATTGAACGTCATCGCGGACGTCCGGGCAAAAATCATGGCCAACACAGCCAACCCCAGGATGCGCAGATTCGGGATTCCCTCCGCCGCGACAATCATCGCCCCCAGGGCAAAGGGCATGGCAAAAACCGTGTGCGAAAACCGGATGAACCGCAAAAAATCCCGTCCACGTTCCAGTATGCGCCGGAGGCCGACAGGCTCATTCAGGGAAGGGTCGCCGCTCATGCGAGACCGGGGCCCAGACTCACGGCTTTCTGCGAACCGCATCCTCAAAAAGCTCGACCAACCCATCATCCACACGCAAATCCACCAGCCGCCACACTCCGCCGGATTTGTAAAAATAGAACCGCCACCTCAAGGGCAGGTCGGTGTTGAGGGAAAGACAGGTCCGCCGCAACAGACTCTTGCCGACCGCATGGTCGTCCACGACTTCATAGCCCTGAATCGGCCCATAATGGTCCACCGCGTCCTGCGTCCTCTTTTTGAGCGCCGCCACATCCTCGGTTCGCTCCGCAATAATCGTGCCATGCGTCAGCCCGTCGTAAGCCGCCTCCACCTTTCCAGCCTGCATGGCCCGAAAGAACAGGTCTATCAGCTCCGCAGGATCCACCGTGCGCACCTCCGTAGCCGGAGTCGGCGTGGCCACAGGCTCGCTCGCACCAGCCGGAAACACCAGCGTCTTGCGGCTCTCCTCCGCACCCAACGGCAACACCCCCACCAAAACTGCTATTAAAAATATCCGCACGCGGCGACTATCTCGCTCATCGGGAACGGATGCAAGATCGCAGCAGAGCAGGCTGGTCGAAATGCTCCGTTTCGCGCATAAAGCCACCATGAGCGTTTTCACTTTCGCGGATCGGGGGAGGGCGGGCCGGTGAGGATCGGGCTGATCCGCAGGGGGTTCTCGGCCACGGGTGGCGCCGAAGCGTATTTGCTGCGGTTGGCGCAAGGGCTGTCCGGTGCCGGGCACGAGCCGGTCTTGGTCACTTCGGGCCATTGGCCGGATGCCGCATGGCCGTTTGGAAAAATCATCCGACTGCCGGGTGGGACCCCTTCCGTTTTCGCTGCGGCGTTTCTCAAGGTGCGTGATCAGTTTGATGTGTCCCTGAGCCTGGAGCGAACCCCGGGCTGCGATGTTTACCGTGCCGGGGATGGGGTTCATGCCGCATGGTTGCGCCGTCGCGCCCGCTTCGAGCCCGCCTGGCGGACATTCCTCCGCCGTTGGCAGCCCAAGCACGGCGCGTTGCTCCTCCTCGAGCGGCGGGTCTTCGAGAGCGCACGAGGAATCATCGCCAATTCGCAAATGGTCGCCACGGAAATCACCGAAAATTTTGATGTCCCTGCCGGGCGAATCCGCGTCATCCCCAATGGCATCAGCACCGCCATCCCACGGATTGACCGCCAGGAAGCACGCCAGCGCCTCCATGTCCCGGAGAGGGCTTTCTGCGCACTGTTTGTCGGCAGCGGGTGGGAACGCAAAGGCCTCGTCACCGCACTGGAGGCCATCGAACGACTCCCCGGAGAAAACCTCCTCCTTGTGGCCGGACGGGGCCGTCCGCCACGCCACGCCGGATCCCACACGCGCTTCCTGGGCCCCACCAGCGACCTCAGCACACTCTTCTCCGCCGCCGATGTCTTTGTCCTGCCCACACACTACGATCCCTTCTCGAATGCCTGCCTCGAAGCCCTCGCAGCTGGTCTCCCCGTCCTCACAACCACCGCCAACGGATTCTCAGAAATTCTCACCCCGGGTCTCCAGGGCGATATCACCGAACCCGGCAACGCCAGGGACCTCGCAGCAGCCCTCACCCGCTGGAAAGCCCATGACCGCACAAACACCTCCGCCGAATGCAGGAAGCTGGCCGCCTGCTTCTCAATCCAAAGAAATGCCGCCGCCACCCTGCATGTTCTCGAAGACGTTCTGGCCGGAAATCCCGCCCACCGCATCGGGCCACCGTGAATCCGGAGTTGCGCGACGACCCAGGATGCCTATTGTTTCCGGATGATTCAAGACCACGACTTCCATTACGCGATTGAAAATACCCGCGTTGTTGTTCCCCCACACGGAATCATTGAGACGTTTGGAACCACATCGTTCCGGTTTCTGCTGGTGAGCGAGCTGATGGATGAAGTCAATTCCGTGCGCGTGCGCGGCGGCAACATCGAAGCCGAGCGCCCCCGCATTATGTCCCCCCACACATTCAGCAAGCTGGCTCTGGAGGGCTTTGGCGAAAGTGCCCGCGAATTCGCCGATTGGATCGAGGACAATGCCGACACGTTCAAGATTTTGAAGTACGGGTTCAGTTTTCGGAAGACGGACATCCAGCAGACCGTGGTCCATGACCCGCTGGAAGACGTTCTGGGCCGCCTCGAGAACGAGATAAAAAACTCCGGGGATCCGAAATCCACACTCATCTCCGGCGTGGACGATGCCTGGGAAGTCTGTCTCTTGAAGTTCACCATGGACATGATCCAGCGCTCGGCGGGCGAGAATGTGGGTGAGTGGAAACGGCGCGGGTTGATCTGACCCCCAGATACGGAGAGCTGCGGAATAACGCAAAAACTGTTTATGAGTGATTCCTTAAAAATTGCGGTTTTGGCCGGTGATGGTATTGGCCCGGAGGTCATGGCCGAAGCGCTGAAGGTTCTGGGAGCCATCGAGCGTAAGTTTGGGTTGCGGATTCAGCCGAGCCATTATCTCGTGGGTGGCGCGGCAATTGACGCAACCGGGAAGGCGCTCCCCGACGCAACCCTTAAGGGGTGCGACCAGGCCGACGCCATCCTCTTCGGATCGGTGGGCGGCCCCCAATGGGAGTCGCTCCCCCCAGCCGAACAACCCGAACGCGCCGCCCTCCTCCCACTCCGCAAACATTTCGGCCTCTTTGCAAACCTGCGTCCCGCCGTGTGCCTGCCCGAGCTGACCCACGCCTCCCCACTGCACCCCAAAATTGTCGAGGGCGGCTTCGACGTCCTGTGCGTACGGGAACTGACCGGCGGGCTTTACTTTGGCGAACCCAAACACATCACCCACTGCAATGGCCAGGATGTTGCCGTGGACACGATGGTTTATTCCGAAAGCGAAATCCGGCGCATCGCCCGGATCGCCTTTGAATCCGCCCGCTCGCGCCGAAAACTCGTCACCTCGATTGATAAGGCCAATGTCCTGCAAAATGGAGTTCTCTGGCGCCGGGTCGTCAGCGCGCTCGCCACGGAATACCCCGATGTCACCCTCGAACACCTCTACGTGGATAATGCAGCCATGCAGCTCATCAAAAACCCACGCCACTTCGATGTCATTCTTGCCGAAAACCTTTTCGGTGACATCCTCTCCGACGAGATGGCCATGACGGTTGGCTCGTTGGGCATGCTGCCCAGTGCGAGTCTGGGCGAAACGACCGGCAATGGCCGTCGGTTCGGGATGTACGAGCCGAGTGGGGGGACGGCTCCGGACATTGCGGGTCTGGGCATTGCCAATCCCATCGCGCAAATTCTTTCCGCCGCTCTGATGCTCCGGTTCTCAGCCGGTCGCGAGGACGCGGCGTCCGCCATGGAAGGGGCTGTCCGCAGTGTCATCGCCGGGGGTTATCGAACCGCCGACATTCACACCCCGGAAACACGCCGCGTGAGCACCTCCGCACTGGGAGATGCCATCGCCGCAAAAATTGCCTGAATGTCAGGGCTTGATGTCCACCCCTCAGCGCGAGGGTTCGGGAGCAGACATCCCGGCTGTTGAAGAATGCAGGGTCGGCCAGCATCCGCGCAGCGACGGATGATGGACTTGCAGAGAGGGGTTTTCACGAATCCAGGCGGGTTCACCCTGATCGTTGACGAAGGCGACGCCAATGGGTGTGCCGGGCTGCTCGTCCGCGAGGAGTGTGATCTCATCGCGCGCACGGTCAGAAAGGGCAATCCACTTCTCTTTCAATGCCAGAGGATTCAGATCCTTGGCCTTGATTTTATCGAGTTCCAAGGGGTCAATTCGCGCAAAACGAAGCATCATTTTGAGTAGAGAAAGGGGATTGAATCCCGGGTCTTTTCCACAAGCGGCCCAGACGATCGCCTCGAGGCGGTAATGGCGGCTCAATTCCACCATGTCCACATAGTCACGAGTTTCCATGCGCGCGGAAAGCGCGAGTGCCTTATTCGTAGCCATATCAAACAGGTGCAGCCTCCAACCGAGGAGGTCATCAGGAACGATGGGGAAGAACCGGAACGCCGAGTCATGCGCCCAATCGAGTTCCAGGCTCTCATCGTTACTGTAGACGCGTGCCTTGCGAAATGAGGACGGCCGCGACCACTCTCCGGAACTTTCGATTTTTTTTACCCGAAAGCCACATTCTTCCAACACCGAGACATCCTTCTCGCTCGCTGCCACCAAATCTTCCACCGCCGCGTGGAAAACATCAAAGTCGTGAGAGTAGCGGGGGGACGCATCGGACGCATTCAGCACAAGACCACCTGCGAAATGACTGGCTTCCGAGCGATGACCTGCCAACACCGCAAGAACCTCCTTTTGGAAGGGGGTTAAAGGCATTGTTTCAAGTCCCTCGCGGCCGCCCAGGCCTGTTTGTCGCCATACTCCCGAAGGTGCTGGATGACCAGGCGAATGTCATCAGCCGAGCGAACTCTGGCCTCGGGATGCCAAAACCAGAAACACTCGGGAAATTTTCGTACCAAATCGCAAGCAAGGGCCACCGCCTCGGAAGAGGCAGAAACTCGGGAGGGGCAGGAATGGCCGACTTCCTCAGCATGCATGGAAATACCGTAGAACTGTTCCAACGCGCCGACAATCCCGTTCTTGCAGACAAACTTGGCTCCGCGCACTCCATAAGGGCCTGGGCCTGGGAGCGGGATGGAATGCGATGCCCCTCAGCGCGAGGGTTCGGGAGCAGCCGCTACCACTGAACCACCGAGCTGGCGTAAGTGAGCCCACCCCCAAAGACCACCATCAGAATATAATCCCCCATATGGAACCGCCCGGTGCGGCTGGCCTCGTCCAAGGCAATGGCTACTGCGGCGGCGGAGGTGTTCCCATAGCGGTCGAGGTTCACGTGGAATTTTTCCAGCGGGACATCCATGCGCTCGGCGAGGGCCTCAATGATGCGGAGGTTGGCCTGGTGGGGGATGATGCAGCTGAGGTCCTGGATGCTCAATCCGCTCTGTTCGAGCGCCTTGGTGGTGGCGGTCTGCATGGAAATGACGGCCTGTTTGAAGGTCTCGCGCCCATTCATGTGGAGGGTGTTCAATTTTTTGTCAAAGTTTTCCGGGGTGGTTGGAGCCGCGCATCCGCCGCCGGGCATGTGGAGGATGTTGGCGTGGCGACCATCGCTTCCCATGAAGGTGGTGATCACGCCGCTGGATCCCGCGCGCCAGCGCAGGAGTGCCGCACCCGCTCCGTCTCCAAACAACACGCAGGTGTTGCGGTCCTCCCAATTGACAATCGAGCTGAGCCGGTCCGCGCCAATGACCAGCACGGTGTTGTAGGTGCGATTGCTGATGAATTGCTGGGCCACCTCAATCGCATAGAGGAAGCCCGAACACGCGGCCGAGAGATCAAAGCAGGCCGCGCTTGTCGCGCCGATCAAACGCTGCACGTGGCAGGCCGTCGAAGGAAAGAAGGTGTCAGGCGTCACCGTAGCCACCAGGATCAGATCAATCTCCCCGGCGGAAACCTTTGCCTGGGTCATCGCGCGTTGCGCGGCCTTGGCCGCCATGTGGCTGGTGAACTCACCCGGTGCGGCAATGCGCCGCTCACGAATGCCCGTGCGGCTGACAATCCACTCGTTGGTGGTGTCCACCATTTTTTCGAGGTCCGCGTTGGTGAGCACCCGCTCCGGGACATAGCTCCCGGTGCCCACAATGGAAACCGGACGCACCGGCTCGCTGTTCCTAGCGCGAGGACGCTTCATGGAAATCCCTGATCGCCTCGACGATCCGCGGGTTGATGCGCTTTTCAATATATTCACCGGCGACGCGGAGCGCATTTTTAATGGCGAGTGCGGAGCTGGACCCGTGGGCGATGATGGCGATGCCATTGACGCCCACCAGCGGGCTGCCTCCGTACATTTCGTAGTTCGTTTTGTTATAGATGGCGCGGAAGGCATTGCGGGCGAGCCATGCGCCGGCCATGCGGACGGGTGAGGCTTTGAGTTCGCGTTTCAGCCAGTGGAAAACAGCGGTTGCCGTCGCCTCCGTCGTCTTGAGGACAACATTGCCGGTGAATCCGTCGCAGAGGACGACTTCCACGGGGTTCTCGAAGAGATCATGGCCCTCCACATTGCCGCGAAAGTTGAGTTTGCTGCTCCGGAGGAGCTGGAATATCTCGCGGGTAAAATCGCTGCCTTTGATGTCCTCTCCCCCAATGGACATGAGGCCGACTGCGGGATTGGAAAAGCCTAGGACATGCTTCGAGACGACGGTGCCCATGATCGCGTATTGCATCATGTGCTCCGGACGCGCATCCACGTTGGCTCCCGCGTCAATGAGCACGCAGACATTGCGTTCCGTCGGCAGGAAGGTGGCAATGCCGGGCCGCTCGACACCCTCCAGCGTGCGCAGCTTGATCGTGGTCGCCGCCACCATCGCCCCGGTATGACCGGCGCTGACCCCCGCATCCGCCTGACCCGACTTGACCAAATCCACCGCCCGACTCAGCGACGAGTCCTTCTTTTTGCGAACCGCCTCGACCGCGTGCTCGCTCATTTCCACGACCTGGGTTGTGTGAACGATTTCAACGCGCGGATCCTTGCAGTGGTGCTTGGCCAGCTCCGCGCGCAGTGTCGGCTCGTCGCCCGTAAGAAACAGCTTGTCGAGGCGCGGGTTCTCCGCCAGCAACATCACGGAACCAGCCACCGTGTTTTGCGGAGCGAAATCGCCCCCCATCCCATCGAGAGCGATTTTCATCGAAGGGATCGCGCACGAGGCGCGAAGTGCGGAGAAGGGGCGAGCATCCGTTGGAGAGGCGGAGGGATCAGGGCGCTCCCACGTCGAGCACCTGGCGGTCCTTGTAATAGCCGCACGATGGGCAGGCGATGTGTGCGCGTGCGGTGGCACCGCATTGTGGGCATTTGCCGGCCTTGGGGGCTTGCCAGCGGTTGGCGGCCTTCCGCGTGCGGAGGCGCATCTTCGAGGTTTTGCGTTTGGGAACTCCCATAGTAGATTCAGTCTAGGTTCAGTCGGTTTTGAGTTGATCGAGCACCTTCCACGGATTTTGACCGCCGGCACCCGCACTGCCCGACCAGCACCCCTCACTCACGGAAGACGCAGATGCGCGTTCCGCCGCTTTGGAGCGCGGATGCGCGGGCAGGGCAAGATGAATATCTTCCCGCATTTCCGGCGTCAAGTCCATGAGTTCATGGCCGTCGAGCGATTTTTGCAGCGCAAACGCCTCCACGACGATGTCCTGCGTGAAATTCTCCAGCGTCACAACACAGCGAAATTGCACCAGCACCGCCAGCCGACCGGTGACAAAAATGCCGCCCTCCGAGAGACCCACATCCAGTGAGTACCGGAGTGGGCCGACAGCCTGCGCCCCCGCCTCTTCGAGACCCAGTGGCCCGGCGTTTTCCTCGCCTTCGAGGTGAAGGGTTCCTCCCTCGGGGATTTGTCTCAGATGAACTTTCATGGTGGCTCTTCCGTGGGAGGTGCTCCCCACGGAGGCTGGCACTCAATCCTTTTTGAGCAGGTCGCGAATTTCTTCGAGAAGGGTTTCGGTACGGGTTGGCTCCGGTGCGCTTTTGGGTGCTTCGCGGTAGATTTGGTTGATGGCCTTGACCAGGACAAACACGCACGCAGCAACAATCAAAAACTCGATGAGAGCATTAAAAAACACCCCATAGGCGATCACCGGAGCACCCACCTCCCGCGCCGCAGCCAGGGAGGCATACTTTTCTCCATTGAGCGACAGGAAGAGGCTGTTGAAATTCACTCCGGAAAGCGCGAGGCCAATGGGGGGCATGACCACATCCGCCACCAGCGTGCTGACAATTTTTCCGAATGCCCCACCAATAATCACACCCACCGCGAGGTCCATCACGTTGCCGCGGGCGATAAAGGCCTTAAACTCTTCGATGATTTTCATGGAGAACCCATGCGGGAAAGCGGGTCTGTTGTCAACGCTCTTTGCGGGTGGAAGGGGTCAGCAGCAGGAAGTTCCGAACCGTCCCAAATTCGGAAACCGACAACCCGACCGAGCCGGCCCACAATGCGGTCGAGCTGCCCCCATCAAGATTGAGTGCCTGGCGGACGCTCCCCTGTGGCAGGACACCCTCCTGGGAAAGTATTCGCGCGGTGGCTCTGAGCGTGACCGGGGAAAATGCGAGGAGCACCCAGCCCCCGGCGCTGTCGGCGGCAATGACGGTTCTCCGCGCCCTGCGCCCTGCCTCAAGGCCTGGGAGAGGACGCCCGTCCTCAATAAGCCACGGCCCGGATTGGACAGCCTGCCGGACACGGTCGTCCAAACGAAAGCTTTCGGAACGGGTCAGTTCGAGGCGACCCTGACGTACCGCCAGAACCCCGCTGAGCAATTTGGCCCGCTCCTGGCCGTGGAGAATCGCACCGTCCTGGACAACCAGGCCGAGCGGGCGTCCGTCCTCGTGGAAATAGCTGGCGTTGCATCCGGCCACAGCTCCGCTTTGAGAAGCGGCTTCGGCCAGCTTGCGGGCGGACTCTGGGGGGTTGTCGGCCACGCGAAGCGCCAGAAATTCGGGACGAAAGGAAATCCCCGTGAGCCGTACGGTCTCCTCCCCAGCCACAACATCGCGTTCCCAAGCCAATCCACCTCCCGGCAAGCGACCCACTTCTCGCAACGACCCCGGCACCCAATCCGCCGGGTATGCCGACCGGGGAACCGCCCAAAGCAATGCGGTCAGCAACGGCCCCGACGCCAGAATCCGGAGCGCGGTAAACCGCCTGGTCAGCCACCGCCGCTGTGGAGGATGCATATTATTCCGGGGTTTCCACCGGAATGACCGGAGTGGAGGACTCGGCTGCCGGAGCTGCCGGAGCCGCTGGTGCGGCGGGTTTGGCAATGGACTGCCGCCAGCGCAGCGAGGTTCCATGTGGCAGAAGCCTCACCGCGCGCACGATGTCCCAATTGGTGAGACGAAAGCCGCCAATCCCCTCCAGAACGCGCATCCGCTCCGGTGAGCTGGTTCCATGCAGGCCGTAGGGCAATACCGTCTCCGTAGCGTCCGCCTTGGCAAGGTTCACCCACAAAATCCCCAGTGGGTTGCGGGGCCCCGGCGCGAGAATCTCCGGCGCATCGAGAAGCCGGACAGGCGCGGGCGTGGGCGCGCCGGGCAAGGACACCGGCTTGGGAGCAACACGGGGCTCCCGGTAGGTCTCGAGCATGGGCAAGGACACCGCATCCAAAATCTTCCACTCGCCGCGCCCACGCAGACCGGGTCGCGCCACCGCTACAGGAAACACCGCGATGAGGCGGTCGTCTTTGTAGATTTCCAGCTCGGACAGGTCTGCGATCACCGCCTTGGTGGCAGCGCTCTCCTCCGGCGGCGGCTGAAGCGGTGGCGCAAGCGCATGCTCGATTTCAAACGGCTTCGTGTTGGGGACACGGAAGGCAACACCCACTTCCGGCCAGGGCTTCAACCCGGAATTCAGCTTGCGGAGAAAGTCCTCCTCGCAATGAAAGCGCTCCGCCACAAACTCCCACGGCGAACGGTACAGAAGCTCGCGCTCTGCGGTCATCTGACCGTACAGCTCCTCATCCCGCTCGGCAGCAGTCGGCTTCACTTTGGATTTTTTTGCCGAGGGACGCGGAAGGGGCTTGTCAATAAATCGAAGATCGCTCGGACGCAACACGTACGTCGTGAAAAGCTCACCCACTTCGGCCTGGGCTTTCGCCGCAAATGCCTCGATGTCTTTCGCCTCTTCAAACGCGCCCGCCACCGCAAACATCAACTTTTGAAATCGCAGCCCGGTCTGGCCGTTGATCGGCCCCGGGGAGAAATTCATGCGATCCAAATAGATTTGGAGAAGCAGCACTTGCGGGTCAAAGTCCGCAGTCACCTCCGGCTGCCGGGTCGAAGAGCGCTTGGACGAAGAGGTGGGTGTCGGCGCGGGCATGAGAGCAATTTCTTCCGGTGTGGGAATGTGGAGCTCCTGCCCGACCACGATCAGGTCTTTCTCGAGACCGTTCGCCAGCTTGAGCTGATGCACGGTGATTTTGTGACGCCGCGCGATTTTCACCAGCGCATCCCCTTTCTTGACAATGTAGGCCTGCTCGTCCCTCCCGGAGGATTCCTCGGGATTTTCTTCAGCCACATTGACTTGCGGGGTCGGTGGCTTCGCCCAGTCCGGACTGGCCGAAGGCTTCACTTCCCATTTCCACGCGACCGCCTGATCCAACCCCGGCTCGACCCGACTGAACGCCCCAGGCGCAGATTGACCCACCGCTGCCAGCGGCAACCCCAATCCGCAAAAAATGACCATAGCTTTCCGCATCCCTCCCAGCTTAACGGATTCCCCTCCCGGGCCAAGCTTAACATCAAAATTATCGAATCATCGAAATCTCCAATGACTTCACACACCCCCAACTGTTGCCATTCCGAGGTCTCGGCCAACTCCGGGGACCCCGCCCATGCCCCAGCACCCCACCACTGACCAGAAAAATTGCCGACCTTGCCGTGCGAGGATTCACGGGGTAGCCTTGCCTTTTTCATGTCACCAGAGGAAGCACCAGGGCGCACGGATTATCGGGCGCTGGCGGCGCGGATGGGTTACGCATCCTTGCGGCGCAGGTTGAAAAGGCAGGCCCGCTATTGGTTTTGGAAGAGCCTCTTCCCCAAAGACCGGTTTTTCATGGCCCTGCTGAAGGCTTCCGGATTCCAGGCGCGCGCACTGGCCAATTCCCTCGACTTCCAGATCGTTCGGAACATGCTCCCCATCCCAAACCTTCCCCCAACATTCGAGGGATTTACCATCCTGCAACTGTCCGACCTCCACTGCGATTTGCATCCGGAATTCACAGACCGCCTCGTGGATAAACTCAAGGGTCTGGCTTGCGACCTCGCCGCCTTTACCGGCGACTACCACAATAAAATCCAGGAGCCCCCTGACGATTCTTTGCGCCGGATGGAACGCATCGTCCAGGCGGTTCCGCCGCCCCGCCTGGCTGTTCTCGGGAATCATGACTTTATCGAGCAGGTCGCCTTTCTGGAGCACATTGGCCTGCCCACGCTCCTGAACGAGTCTGTGGCTCTCGAACGCCACGGCGAAAAGCTGTGGTTTGCGGGCGTGGATGACCCGCATCTTTTTCGATCGGATGATCTGGTGCGCGCCAGTGCGCGCATTCCAGGCGGTGCTCCCGCGATTCTTCTGAGCCACAGTCCCGGGGTCTATCGGGAGGCGGCACGGATGGGATTTTCCGCGTTGCTCTGCGGCCACACTCATGGCGGACAGGTTTGCCTCCCTGGCGGGATTCCCATCCTGAGCAATGTGCGGGTTCCCCGGAGAATGATCTCCGGCCCTTGGAAATATCATTCTCTGACCGGATACACCTCTCGCGGGACGGGTGCCAGCGGGGTTCCCGCCCGTTTCTGGTGCCCGCCAGAAATCACGCTCCACACTCTCACACATTCCCCCGGGTAAGCACCACCCCCCAAGGAGAACCTGCGGTGGCCTGCCGCAGCGCGTCAGCCCGGCGGCAGAACCGCCACGCACTCGATCTCGACGTCAAACCCCAAAAGTTGAACCCCCACAGTCGCACGCGCTGGCTTCGTCTCACCAAAAAAATCCGCGTAAACCTCATTCATGGCCTGGAAATTTTCCGGGGTCAGGTTGGAAAGATAAACCCGGCAACTGACCACATCCGCTTTCGAGGCCCCCGCAGCCTTGAGCACGCCCTCGATATTTTTGAGGGTCAACCTGGTTTGCTCGCCAATCGAGCCGCGTGTGATCTTTCCCACGGCGGCATCATAGGCGGCCATTCCTGAGACAAAAACATAGCGGCCTTCAGCCATGACCCCCAGCGAATAGGGGCCCATGGCCGGAGGACCTCCGGAAAATGCGGCAATTGGTTGATTCATACAGCGCATGACCATGAACCGTTCCAAGGGATTGCACAAGATTTTCAAGTGGAGATTTCATGCGCTGGCCAGACGAGTCGTCGCTTCAGTGTGCACCCCCGATGAGGGAATCCCTTATCTCGTTCCAATCAGCCCAGCGCACAAGGCCCGGCAGGATGAGCGATTTAATGTCCCAGTCGTTGTAATACTGCGATTGCAGGATTTCTTTGTAGGGGCGCATGGGCTCAATCCAGCGTACGTCCTTGAGCCGATCTTCGATCAAGGATGCCAGGGCTCCGTAAATCCCATACGAGCCGTGAAGAAACAGCCGGACATCCTTCGCGTTCAACCCCTCCCACTGACGAAGGACGTCCAGGCTGCGCAAGACATCATACGTCCGCAGGGCTGCAAAGCTGTCTCCCAGTGTGATGAGATCATCGTTGATGCGGAAGAAGGTGCCGTAGTGGATCTTGGGATCTCCATTCAGTTTGAACGGATGGGGTTCCAGCGGCCCCATGCCCGTCACATTCAACACCAGGACTGCCCGACCGGACCCGATCTCAGATCGAATCCATGAATCATGTCGCAGGATCGCCCGACTCCCGTCCTCCCAGAGAGCGACGGTGACGGGTGTCAGGGTGCTCCTCGTATCCGCATCACGCAAAAGGATCCCGGAATTGATGAGCCCCGTCTGGCTCCACCAGAATCCGGAGAAGGCCACAAAGTTTGCGAGGGGGAATTCCCGG
Source organism: Terrimicrobiaceae bacterium (assembly GCA_021463905.1). Classification (GTDB taxonomy): domain Bacteria; phylum Verrucomicrobiota; class Verrucomicrobiia; order Chthoniobacterales; family Terrimicrobiaceae; genus JAJTZA01. Next base: position 17,174 of record JAJTZA010000062.1, read on the forward strand.
GTGATGCGAAGGTTGGCATCTGCAGGCTGACGCGCCTTGAAGACAGCTTTCCTGAGAAAGTCCAGCGCCTGGGCCGGGTCTGGGGCTTTGGAACTCAAGGCTTTCCGATTTTCATCGAAGATGGTTTGGCTGTCGGGGAAATCCCCCAGTATCTGACCGGTCTTTGTGGCCCACAAATCCCGATCGGGGAGAGGGGGGAGGTTTCCCTTCACCTTTGGAGGATCGAACCGGAAGGCCTCGACAAAAAAATCCGCAGCCGCATATCCGAGGGCATCCGTATAGCCGTGTCTGGCGCGGTCTTCCACGGATCTCAGACATTCGCCGCGTCCAAACAATTCCCAGAACCGTCGCGCCCTCTCCACGGTGGCTCTCGTCCCCTCAATCGGAAAAAAATCGTACTCGACGCCCAGAATGCAAAGCGGTTTTGGCGTAAAGGCCATCAACAGATCCAGATGATCATAGCCCTCCTCGCTGAAGCCCGGCCAGACCTGTTCAGCATCCTGGGCATAGCCGCTGTCAAAGATGACACGGCGGGAACTCACAAACGTGCCGGGTGCCGCTGCTGCCAGACGACTCTCCAGTACCATCATGAGTGTGGTTTGCGTGCCGCCTCCGGAGTTGCCTGTTATTCCAATGCGGGAAGCGTCCACGAGCGGGTGGGTTGCAAGGAAATCCACGGCTCGCATGGCATCGTGGAGCATATAGCGCGAAATGTTGTGCCCCTGCAACAGGCACTGAAGTCCGGCGTATTCATGGTCGCCGGTAGCCGCCCGAATTCGCAAGGTTTCTGAGGTAGGATCATAATAATTCAATCGCTCTCCCTGACCCGTCGGATCCAGAGCCAGCACAAGGAATCCCCGCGAAGCCAGGATGCGCGAGACGGTCTGGTAGCGAGGAAACATCCGTCCCTCGGGACTGTGTCCGCACAAAAACAGAATGGCAGGGGTCATTTTTGTAGTGCCTGCCGGGACATAGAGGCTGGCGGTCGCCCGCACCGACGGACGGGTTTCCAAAATCAAATTTTGGACGGTGAGGGATTCCTGCCGGATTTCACTGCAATACTCCACCTTGGGGCTCCCCTCCGTACGGGGAAGGCCGCCCATGTGGTCGAGAACACTTTTTCGGAACTCTTCGACGTAGGCCCGGAGAGAGGAGGTGTCCGTAAGAGCATCGCGCTGGGCATTTCTCAACGTCTGGGCGCGGGTGATGCGTTCCTTCAAATGTTCCCAAATTTGAACCCCCGCATTGTAATACGTCAGACGGTCGTCAATCTCAGAAAAATTCATTTCCGCATCACCTCCAAAGACCATTCATAAGCTAAAATCCACATGTACATCCCGGCCTTCGATGGTAATTTGCCCCCAGGGGCGTTCGTTCCGCGTGGGAGTTTCGGAGAGGGCCGCAGTGGTGGTCAGCGTCAGCTCCCTGGCTTCCGCGTTCCATTTTGCGGCATCAACCGTGCCTTCCAGCCAGAAGGTGTTGAGGAAGCATGATTCCCCGGCTTTTCCGGCAGCTTTCTGGACACAATGGCCTGGCATGGATTTCGTGTGGGGGTAATCGCCGTTTTGAATGAGGCGACGCCATGCGTAGATTTCGCTTTCCCTCCATTCAGACACAACCGTTCCCCAATGCCCCCAGACCAGCCGCGTCCCGTTCTGTTCCAGTACGGCTCCTGCTTGTCCCACGGACAAGGCTCCCAGCACATTCCATTGCAATTCCGGGTTCGCCTCCGGGGAAGCCGTCACCCGATCCAGCACGACAAACCCCGCGCCCGGCAGAATCAGCAGATGCCGCCGCCATGTAGTGCCGGCGTAATTTTCCAGTTCGGAAACAGCAAACGGCAATGCACCTTCGCCGCAATCCTGCAGTAACGCAGCAGCCGGGGGCGGCACCGGCTTTCCGGACTTGGCATCCCGCATCACCAACATGTTGTGCTCCTCCGGCCCGGTCTGACGGGTGGCAAAAATTTTCCCGCCATCCGTCAATCCTTCCGGCTTTTTCCCGTAGCCGCTCCGCACCAGCCAGATTCTCCCGCCCAGATTCGCACGCAGGATGCCATTGGCCTCATGGTGGGCGTGGCTGATGCCTTCTTGATCGCCCGTGCCGATGCCTTCGAGGGCCAGATAAGTGGATTGCGGGTTCCATCCTGTGCGCCACACCAGTTTGTCAAAGTGCTCCGCCTCCCTGCCCGGAAGTATCATTTCTTGCGCAAAAAGCGGATCGAGGGGGCATCGTTGCCACCCCGCCCTGTCTGAGAGTTCGCGATCTTTTTCGGCTGCCTCCAGAGCTGTAAATCCGAAGAATGGCCTCACGTCTTTCAAAGGAAAAATGCCGTGACTCGAAGCCTCCAGTTTCTGCACCTCCCGTTGTTCTGGCGTGCTTCCGTCCAGCCAGGGAGCAACTTCAAACGGACGCTCCGGCACCAGGGATGGATCACAATCGCCGTAATCCACCGCAAGCAGAAAGTTGTCCCGCAACGCCCACTCGCGATGCGCGTACCTGGCAAGGGCATTTCGCATGGCATCTGGAACGTTCTGATTTGTGGCTTCCAGCCATGTCAGGGTGTGCTCCTGCACGAAGCGTTCGTACAGTCCGGCATTCTCCCTGAACTTGGATCGCCCGGGAGGAACCTGTCGGAAAATGAACTCCGCGTCTTCCCTCCACGTGGCGGCATCGGGGATGCCCCGCCCTTGGAAATAGCGCCATGCCAAGACAAGGCTGCGGGCCTTGAAGGTCTGATGATTATGCGGCGCGCGTTTGTCTTTCCAGTTGTTGCGGAAATAATCCCGCACCATGCGCGTCGCTCCCAGAAAGAGCCTGTCGAAAATAAGCCGCTCCTCGTTCATGAACGAGGGGTGGTACTGAATCCAGTTCCAGTAATTGCAAATATGCCCCATCCTGAAATCCATGTCAGAAATGTAAATTTGCGGGTTTTCCGAATTCAGGTAGTCCCAAAACCCCCAAAGCGTTTCGCGGAAAAGCTCCCGTGCCTGCTCCGATCCGGTGCGCTGATAGCAGCGAATCGCCTGCATCCCAATATCGAGAAACCCCGCGTTGTAAGGCAGCCCCTTGGGAAACCCATATTCCCGCGTGAAAAACTCCACAAAAACTTCCCGATAAGGCCGCTTCCTTCCAGATGCCAGCCATTCATCGAGCAAGTCCAGACGCGCAACATCCGGTGACTTGAAACCGGAAACCCATTCCTCAAAATCGAATTCTCCAAGCACCCTGGAAAAAACCTGATGCGCCCACCGAAGGCGGGCATCCGGCGAGGCGATGTGTTCCATGGTCGCACGAAGAGCCTCCTCCCGCGTTTCCGGATCACAGGACAAAATGTAACACGACGAAAACCCGTCCTCCAATTCCCAATGGGTCGTCAGCCCCCAGCCTCCGTCCCCCGGATACTCCGATGAAAAAAGACCCACCTGATACTTGCGGGCAATTTCCAACACCCGGACATTCGCTCCGGCGCCGCCCAGATAAAGCCTCGGGTGGGCTGCGGATAATGCCGCATCCGCGTCATCCACGCCGACCACCGAAACGTCCACATTCCAATTTTTGCGGATGGCTGAGGCCAGTTCCTCTCCCAGATCCTTAAAAAACGCATCCCCCCCATGAACGATGCGCAGTTCGCTCAAAGAGTCGCTGCGCACTGCGTCTTTGACACCAAGGAATGGATCGGGAAACAAAAGGGTTTCCGGAAATTGCTCCCGGAACGCTTCCACACCAGAATCCAATGCCGCCTGTTCGTTCGCCGCAAGTGGCTCGAAAAGCGGGTAGGTAAGCCGATGGGCATTGTCATAACCCGTGGAAGGGACGTGTTTTTTGGTTTTCATGGTTTATCAAGAGCTAGGAGTGCTGTGTTTATCGAAGGTGTCGCGTGAATCCTGAGGACGGGCCGACGGAACGGCGTTGAGTTCCCGGCTGTGCTGCTACTGCGGTTTATATTTTGAAGCCATCGAGACGTCCCTGCTGGGCGGTGATCAACGCGTCAAGCACTTCCCGAGCCTCGCGGAAACTCCGGATCATGGGATCACTTGCCAAGGCTTGGAGAGCTTTTTGTCGGCTGCCTTCCGCCGCCGCCTCGATCATCAGTTCG
>JAJTZA010000063.1 GCA_021463905.1 Terrimicrobiaceae bacterium
ATATGCTCGTCATCGATGTTGCAGTCAAAAATGACAGTCTTCCATTCCTATGGAACTGATTTCTGCAACTTTCGGAGATGCGCCCGAACACGCCCAAAAACCCGGATAACACTTGACGGACGGCGGGGTTTTGCTAGTTTGCGTTTTTCAGGATTTTTTCCTGGATCATCATGTCATCATCGGGCCGTGGCTCAGCTTGGTAGAGCGCCTCGTTCGGGACGAGGAGGCCGCGGGTTCGAATCCCGCCGGCCCGAGATTTTGAAATGTTTTCGCGCTTTGTGGCGTGACAAGCGTCCGGAGTCTGGTTAGAAAACGTCTGTGCCAAACTCCTCCCATATATTGCTACCGATGGACCTGACGCTGGCCATAATCATGGGCGGTGGAGCGGGCACGCGGTTGTTTCCTCTGACCAAGGAGCGCGCCAAGCCGGCCGTGCCGCTTGGCGGCAAGTACCGCCTCGTGGACATCCCGATCAGCAACTGCCTCAACTCGGGCATTCGCGGCATCTATGTGCTCACGCAGTTTAACAGCACCTCGCTGCACCGCCACATCAACGCGAGTTACAAATTCGACAATTTCAACACCAGCTTCGTCGAGATCCTGGCCGCGCAGCAGACGCCGGAAGGCTCACAGTGGTACCAGGGCACAGCGGATGCGGTCCGGCAAAACCTCCGCTACTTTCTTGAGCGGCCCTATGATTATTTCATCATCCTCAGCGGCGATCAGCTCTACCGGATGGATTACCGTCACGTGCTCAAGCAGCACGTGGAGAACGGAGCGGACCTGACCATTGCGACCATCCCGGTCAATCGCGAGGCAGCGACAGGGTTTGGCATCATGGAGACCAACGCCGACCGCCAAATCACCCGCTTTGTGGAGAAGCCGAAAGACGAGCGGGTTCTTGACGGCCTGCGCATCCCGGATGCGTTGCTCACCAGCATTGGACACCCCCCCAAGGCCGACCTCTACCAGGCCTCGATGGGTATCTATGTCTTCAAACGCCGCGTGCTCGAAGAATGCCTCGATAACGATTTTGTGGACTTCGGAAAAAATGTCATCCCCTCGGCCATTGACCGCTACAAAGTGATGGCCTACATCTTCCAGGGCTATTGGGAGGACATCGGAACGATCCGCGCGTTTTTTGATGCCAGCCTGAACCTGACCGACCCGAACCCCTCCTACAGCTTTTACGAACCGGGAGCGCCAATCTACACGCACCCACGGTTTTTGCCTGCAAGCGTGATTCGCTCGGCCGCCGTCGGACGGGCCATCATTTCCGAGGGTTGCATGATCGAGGCGGCCTCGATTGAGCGCTGTTTGATAGGATTGCGTTCGGTGATTCAGCAGGGGAGCACGCTAAAAAACGTGGTGATGTTGGGGGCGGACTATTACGATGCCGAGTACGCGCGCCCGTCCGGGGATGTGCCTGCGCTGGGTATTGGGCGGGATTGTCACATCGAGAATGCGATCATTGACAAAAACGTCCGCATTGGCGACCGGGTGGTGATTTCGCCGCATGGGAAATCGCCGGACAGCCAGGGTGACGGCTATTACATTCGCGACGGGCTCGTCGTCATCGAGAAAAATAGTGTCATTCCACCGGGAACTTGGATATAGCCGGAGTATGAAAATTGGGATTTGTCGCGGACTGGCATTGGCAACGGTGCTGCTTTTTGCGGGTTGTAAGTTCGAGCACCCACTGACCAGCGGCCCCAGCAAGGGGATCAACAGTTGGCTTCTGGGCGTCTGGGAAACCAAAACCCCGGAGGGAACCCTCCAACAGGTCACGCTCACCCCAAAATCCGGAGAGCGGTACTGGGTGAAGGGTCGGCGAACCAAATCGGGCGGAGCGACATCCGGGACATGGGAGGGCGAAGCGTGGATTTCACGGGTGGGAACCGCCAACTTTCTGACCATTCATGTCACGGGCGGCAGCGATGCGATGCAAGGTGCCCCGTACGTATTCGTGCATTTTCAGGTGCTGGATCAAAACCGCGTGCGCACGCGCATTCCGGAGTTGGAAAGCGATGCCTCCGCTTCGGGGTTTGAGTTGCGCCGGGAAGTTCGTCGGGGATTGAAATCGCAAACGCTCTTGAACGGCCCGCCGTTGGATTGGACGCGAACCTCCGAGGTCTATTGGTCGGGCAGCAACGAGCCGCAGCCATGGCAGCCGCTCAGAAATCCCGAAAAACCATCACAGAAATCCCGTGAATGATTCTGCCCCCGGGCACGGGCCCGGCGGAGAAAGTCGGCTCCGGGAGGTCGTCCGCGCATGGCCCTGGGGGGCGGCCATTTTTTCCGGCATCCTTTTGGCGCTGGCATATCCGCCTGTGGCGCGCGGGGGATTGGCATGGATTGCGCTTGCGCCTCTGGTGGCGGCCGTCTGGTTTTCGCGGCCCCGGCCACGGCGTGAACCCTGGCGGTTGTTTCTCCTCGGCTACATTACCGGCCTCGGCTACTTCGTAGGCAGCCTGCATTGGATTTGGACGGTGACGGTTCCCGGGTGGCTGATCCTCTCCGCAGTGCTGGCCATTTATCCGGCACTGTGGAGCCTGTTTCTCGGGCTGGTCGCACGGCCCGGATCTGCGGAGGACGCGCCACAGGTGCGCTGGGCAAATTCGTGGCGCAACCTGCGGGCGGCGGTGTTGGCCGCTGCCGCATGGACCGCGCTCGAGTGGCTGCGCGGCGTCCTCTTTACCGGATTTGGATGGAATGCGCTGGGGGTGGCTCTGGTGGACAACCTTCCCATGATTCAATTTGCCGACCACACCGGCGTGGCGGGAATTTCCTTTCTTCTGGTGATGGTGAATGTGATCGCGCCACTCACGGTTTTCCGCCTGACGCATGAAGTGGCACAGCGAAAAATGCGGGCGCATTTTGATTTTAGTGCGACGGTGGTTCTGGTGGCGGCGGCGTTTGGTTACGGAGCGCGGATCTTGCTGGCCCCTCCCGCACCCGCCCAGGAGGTCACCTTCGGAGCCGTCCAGTCCAACATCCCATTTCTCGACAAGCGGGATCCCGCCCGCGAACAGGACATCCTCGACACCTACACGCGCCTCTCCGAATCCGTCCTGGCCTTTCATCCCGACCTGCTCCTCTGGCCGGAATCCGCCACCCCACAGCCCGCTCTTTTGGACGAAAACTCCTGGCGGACGGTCAGCGGCATCGCTGCACGGCACACCGGAGATTTCCTGCTGGGCACCGTCCATTTCAGCGAACAGGGAGACTTCAATTCCGCCGCCCTGCTGACCCACCGCGGGAAGGATGTCGCCCTCTACCATAAAATCCACCTTGTGCCTTTTGGTGAATACATCCCCCTGAGACATTCCTTCCCATTTTTCGCGTGGGTCGTCGGGGATTTGGTGCCCGAAGATTTCAATTTCGGCGGCTCGCCGGTGGTCTTTGAGATGACGGCAAAGCCAGTTCGCCTCGGACCGCTGATTTGCTTTGAAGACACCCTGGGCGACCTCGTCCGTCAGTTCGTTTTGCGGGGAGCGCGGCTGCTGGTCACCGTCACCAACGACGGATGGTTCCTCCGCTCCGCCGGCTCCGAACAACACCGCGCCAACGCCATTCTCCGAACCATCGAAAACCGCGTCCCGCTCATCCGCGCAGCCAATACCGGAGTCACTTGCGCGATTGACCCTCTGGGACGAGAAACCCAACGCCTGCGCGAAGCCAATGGCAACACCTTCTTCGAGGGTTTCCTCATCGGTAAAGTCAATGTCCCCACCACCCTCAAACCCACATTTTACACCCAACACGGCGACGCCTTCGCCAAACTCTGCCTCCTCATCACCACTCTGTCGCTGCTCCCCAAAATCCATCGCTCGCTCCACCAGAAAAAACCCCCCCTTTGAAAAGGCACCGCCCCGCGGTCGTCTTCGGCTTGATATCCTGGTTCCTGCAGTCATTATTTTTCCATGATCCGGATATTGGTGATTGGCATTCTCTGTTTGAGCGCGGGCCTCTGTCTGGCGGCAGGCGACCGCGAGTTCATTTTGGTCAGCGGCGGGCCGTCGCTGAGCGAATGGGAGAAATTCAAAGCCGAGCCGCATGACAGGTGGTGGGGGAATTTCATACGGGCGGCACGTGTGCGCATCCAGGAAATCCAGGCCAAACACGGGCCGCAAACGCCCATCACATGGTTCGTGTACCGTCCGGGCTACGTACGACGCGCCCAGCGTCAGGATCACACCGACCTGCTCTCGAATATCACCAGCGTGCGCGACAAGTACGGGATCAAACTCGTCTGGTTCGACACCGCCGACCAGCTCATCAATTACCTCAACGCGGGCCAGCCCCGCGACCGCGTCAAAATTGCCAACTTCGAGTATTTCGGACACTCGAACCGTGCGTGCTTCATGTTTGATTACAGCAACGAGATTGACAGTGCGTCCAAATCCTGGCTGCACGAAAACGATCTGAAGCGGATTCATCGCGGTATTTTTTCGAGGGACGCCTTTGTCAAGAGCTGGGGGTGCCACACCGGTGAGAGCATGAGCAAGAAATGGAAATCCGCGACGGGCAAGCGGATGATCGGCGCGATGGGGAGTACGAACTACGCGGATGGGCACAAACGCGGCTGGGTTCCCGCGCTCAGTGCCGGCGCGCGCTGGGGCGGTTGAGCGGCGCCACCACACCATGCGCCAATACCACCGACTCCTCCGGCTCGTCCTCGACCACGGAAAGCCAAAATCCGACCGCACCGGCACCGGGACGCTCTCGGTCTTTGGAGCGCAGGAGCGCTTTGACCTTCGGAAGAACTTCCCCCTGCTCACCACCAAAAAGTTGCACCTTCGCTCGATCATTCACGAGCTTCTCTGGTTTTTGCGTGGAGAGACGAATGCAGGTTCCTTGCGGGAGCACGGGGTGACGATCTGGGACGAGTGGGCGGATGCGCGCGGCGACCTGGGGCGGATTTATGGGGCGCAATGGCGGGATTGGCGTCGTCCGGATGGCGGGCGTGTGGATCAGATCGCGCAGGTGGTCGAGGACTTGCGGACTCAGCCCGACAGCCGTCGGCTGGTGGTCAGCGCATGGAATCCCGGCGAACTGGATCAGATGGCCCTGGCACCCTGCCATGCGCTGTTCCAATTCCACGTTCAGGACGGTGAACTGAGCTGCCACCTTTACCAGAGAAGCGCCGATCTTTTTCTCGGCGTCCCCTTCAACATTGCCTCCTACGCGCTGCTCACCCTCATGGTTGCCCAGGTCTGCGGACTGCGCCCCGGAGACTTCATTCACACCTTCGGCGACCTCCACCTGTATTCCAACCACCTCGAACAGGCGCGAGAACAGCTAAGCCGCAGCCCACGCCCCCTCCCCCACATGCGCCTCAACCCCGCCGTTCAACACATCGAGGGCTTTCAGTTTGAGGACTTTGAACTGAGCGATTACGACCCCTGCCCGGCCATCAAGGCACCCATCGCCGTCTGAAATGATCGCCATCGCCGCCCTCACTCCCCGTCGCGTCATCGGACGTGACGGAGCACTTCCATGGCACCTCCCCGAGGACTTGAAATTCTTCAAGCGGACGACATTGGGGAATGTGATCCTCATGGGCCGCACGACTTTCCTTTCCCTAGGCAAGCCGCTGCCCGGACGCGAGAACTGGATCCTCACGCGGGGAGGGCCGATTCCGGGAGTACGCACCATCGCTTCCATCGAAGACATTCCCGAACCCCCTCCCGGCCAGCGCATCTATCTCATCGGCGGTGCACAAGTCTTCGCCAGCCTGCTGCCACACTGCGAAGAACTCCTGCTGACGCGCCTGCGCGAGGAATACCCAGGCGACACCTACTTCCCATCCTTCGAGGAAGACTTCGTCTTAACAGAAACCCTCCTGCAAACACCCGACTTCCATATCGAGCGTCATGTACGGAGGCGACGTGGCACCCCCGGCTAAGACAGGGAACCGGCGGCAGCGGGAGCCACGGCACCTGAGAGCCTGAGAGCGTCAGTCCAAATCGTGGGCAGGTTCAACCCGGGCCACACGCAGCTTCAGCTTGCCTCCGGGCATCGTCCACTCAAACTCATCCCCAAGACGAAATCCGAGCATGGCCGTTCCGAGCGGAGCCAGAATCGAGATGCGTCCGGCGGAGATATCCGCAGCATCCGGCATGACGAGCGTGTATTCGAGATTATCATTGGCTTCCAGGTCGGTGAGGGTGGCGCGACGTCCGAGAGTGATCACGTCCGGTGCCAGCTCGGATTCTTGAACAATCTCGGCGCGGTTCAACTCGCCCAAAAGCGCCTCGCGGCAACTCTTTTCCTCAGCATTCATTGGACGCTCGCGCTCCAGAAAATCCTGAAGCTTTTTGAAATCGGTTTCTGAGATTTGGATTTTTTTCATAGCAGGTTGTTGGTGAATGGAATGTCTGGAACAAGTGGTCTGGCATCAGTGCAAAGAAAGTCATCAAGCCGTCTCATCGGAGGGAGCCACGGGCCTCGTCCGCTCAGGCAGCGCCAAGCGGGCCCGCCAAAAAAGGTAAGATGCCCCGTCGAGCGCCCGGGCATGACAACACCCCTCGCGACCGTACGCCGCAAACGGCAAACGAAGAGTCCGGATGTGATACTGCGCTCATAATGTTCCCACCCTACGCGATCACCCCGGAAAAATCAAGCGCACAAAAATTCGCCCCTTCCGATCAGATTTGGAAGTGTTCGTTGGGGAAGTCGCGGCGGAGGTCACGGAAGGCGCTGCCGAGGTGGTTGGCGACATCGGAGGCGAGGAGGGATTCGGGAGCTGAGTGGGGGGTTTGGAGGGCGCGTTCCGCCGCGCGTCCGCAGAGCCATGCGGCAAGGGCTGCGAGGTGGGGCAGGTTTTCGGGGTTGCGGGGGCGCGTCTGGGCCAGAAGGGCTGCGCAGACACCGGCGAGTGTGTCTCCCATGCCGCCGCCGGCCATTCCCGGGTTTCCGGACACATTAAAAATCGTTGGGGCATCGGGTGCGGCGATGAGGGTTCGTGCGCCTTTGAGGAGGAGGGTTGTGCGGTGTGTCTCGGCAAACCCGGTGGCCCATTCCCGGCGCGAGCGTCCCTCGCGTGGGCTGAGCCGCTCCATTTCTCCGGGGTGCGGGGTGAGGAGTCGCAGACCGTTGGCGCGGCGCAGAAGGGCCAGGTGGCCGGCGAGTGCGGTGAGCGCATCCGCATCCACCACCACGGGACAGGGCAGGTCGCGGATGAGCGTCAGAAAGGCGTCCCGGCGCGACAGACCAGCTCCCGGCCCCATGACCAGCGCATCCAGCGGTTCGGAAAGCAGTCCGCGCAGGTCGCTCATGGCACGCACCATGACCTCGGGAGGACAGGCTGCGGAAAGAACATCCGCCAGCGCGGGTTCGACAAAGAGCGTCACCAACCCCGCCCCACCGCGCAGTGCTCCCAGCGCACAGAGCCGCGCCGCGCCCGGAAACCCGGTCGAGCCTGCCACGATGCCCACGCGCCCGCACTGCCCCTTGTGGAGGTCAAATGAACGCGGCGGCAAGTGTCTGGTCAGGGTCTCCGCAAAGGCCGGCATGGCTGTGTCGCGCCCCTGCAATGTCACCTGCGGCAGGGGAACGCAGAGCAGCCGTCCGACGACATCCGTGGCCGTGTCGGCCACCAGGCCGGTCTTGACCGCTCCGATGGCCACGGTCGCATCCGCGCGAACGCACTCTGAGGCAGGAACGCCCGTTTCCGGGTTCAGCCCGCTGGGAACATCCAGTGCCAGAACCCATGCACCGCGATGATTACGGAAAGCGTTGATGAGGCGGATGGCCTCTGCCATGCGCTCGCGTGGTTGTCCGTGGAAGCCGATGCCGAGAAGCCCGTCGAGAACGACCGTTGTGCGTCCGGGCGGCGGGGGTGGTGGCGAGGGAAGGGCCCGCAGGGCTTCCCGGTGGCGGGCGGGCAGGCTGTTGGGGGTATCGGCGGGGATGTCTGCGCCGGGATATTCCTCGATGGTCCAGCCGATGGCCTTCAGCAAGGTCGCTGCGGCCAGCGCATCTCCGCCATTATTCCCGCGCCCGTAAAACACCAGGCATCGTCCCGGTGCGGGATGAAACTCCTGCACGACTGCCGCGATCCCGCGCGCCGCGCTGTACATCAGGAAATCCGCTGTGATGCCCGACTCGAAAGCGGCCTGCTCGGCGTCGGCCATTTCCTGCGGGGTGACGATCATGGCGGCCCGGCAGCCGGGGGATTAAAAAACTCGCGGATGCGGTCGGTGAAACTTTTGTGGATGGGCGTGTTTTCCTCGCCGCACAGCTCGGCGAATTTTTCGAGAGCCTTGCGCTGCTCGGCGTTGAGCCGCGTGGGCACTTCCACTTGGACCCGGACGAGGAGGTCGCCGCGCGAGCTTCCGCGCATTGCGGAAATTCCATGTCCGCGCAGGCGGAAGACGCTGCCATTCTGGGTTCCTGACGGGATTTTGACGGTCGCCTTTCCGCCGCCCAGCACGGGAACCGGCAGCTCGCCGCCCAGTGCCGCCGTGACAAAGGGCGCGGGCATGTCGCAGTGAAGGTCCAGGCCGTCGCGGACAAAAATTTCGTGTTCCTGGATGTGAATGACCACGTACAGATCTCCCGGAGGTGCGCCGCGCAGCCCCGCCTCCCCTCCTCCGCCACTGCGCAGGCGTGCGCCCTCGTCTATCCCGGCAGGGATTTTCAACTTCACGCGCGAGGTCTGCTCACGACGCCCCTCGCCGCCGCATGACCGACAGGGCTTCTCCATCTTGCGTCCGGAACCCTGACAGTGCGGGCACGCCTGCGCGACCTGAAAAAACCCGCGCGAGGCGACCACCTGGCCGCGTCCCCGGCAGGTGGGACAGGTGACCGACTTGGATCCGGCCTGGGCACCCGAACCGGAGCATTCCACACACGCATCCAATTTGCGGATTTCAATTTCCTTGTCGCACCCCAGAGCAGCTTCCTCAAAAGAAATCCGCAGGTCGTAGCGCAGGTCGGAGCCGCGTCCGGAAGCACCCCCTCCCCGCCCACCACCAAAAAACTGCTCGAAAATGCCTCCTCCCCCATTCGCGCCAAAAACCTCGCGGAACAAATCGAAAGGGTCGTGGAATCCACCGCCCGCGCCCGCGCCACCACCGGTGCCAAAGGCAGCATGTCCGTACCGGTCATAGGCGGCGCGCTTCTCCGGATCCGAAACAATCTCGTAGGCCTCTCCCAACTCCTTGAACCGGTCTTCGGCCTCCGGATCCTCCGGATTTTTGTCGGGATGAAACTTGACGGCGAGCTTGCGGTACGCGCGTTTGAGCTCGTCGGCGTCGGCATCGCGGCCCACGCCCAGGATTTCGTAAGGGTCGCGTTTTTTGGTCATGATCCCGGAGGGCCGGAGGAAACAAAGACGCTGGCTGCGCGCAGCAGGCGGCCCTTGTGTTTGTATCCCTTGCGGAGCTGGCGAATGACCGAGCCTTCGGGAACCTCCTTGCTGGGTTCGTGTCCCACAGCATCGTGCAGGTGGTGATCGAAAGCCGCGCCTTCGGCTTCAATGGTTTCGACACCACTTTCCTGCAAGAACTCATCCAACTGCTTTTTGACCATCTCAAAACCCGACACCACGGCGGCGGCATCTGCGGCGGATTGTGCGGCCTGCAGCCCCAGATCGAAGCTGTCCAAAATCGGCAGCAGACGATCCAGAAAGCTGAGGTTTGCGTGACGGATGGCCTCCTCTTTTTCGCGGGCCATGCGCTTGCGGTAGTTGTCCAGCTCGGCGCGCGCCCGCAGAGCCAGGTCACGGAATTTCTCGGCTTCTGCCGATGGGTCCGCAGCCGGCGCAGCCTGCTCTGGCGACTCCGGCGGTGCCACCGGATCCCCGGGAGCCTCTCCCCCGGCGGCAGCCTTGTGCGTGTCAGAGTGTTTCGATGCGTGTGTCATTGTTTGCGGATGGCAATCATGGTGATGTCGTCGTATCTTGGATGGTTTCCCACGAAGGCACGAAGGTCTTCAGTGAGCCGGGCGACGACTTGTCGGGCACCGCGCGGAGTTTCCGCCTGCAATGCGGTCACCACGCGGTGGATTCCAAATTCCAACCCCTCGTCATCCACGGCTTCCGTGGCCCCGTCTGTGTAGAAGAGGAGGCAATCCCCCGCAAGCAACTCAAACGTGTGGTCGGTGATCACCCTATTGAAAACCTCTCCGCTGTCAATCCCAAGCGCCATTCCCCGGGGACTCAGTTTCTCGACAGCGCGATCCCGTGCCCGGCAGAGGAGCGGCGCGTCGTGTCCCGCCCGGGCCAGTGTCGCCTCTCCGTTTTGTGCGTTAATGATCAGGTAGGCCATGCTGATAAACATGTCCTCCTTGATGTCCGGGTAAAGCTGCTGGTTGACCCGCCGCAGCACCTCCGCCGCGCTCGCGTTGCCCCGAGCCTCACTGCGCAGGACGCTCCGCGCCATCGCCATGATGAGCGAGGCCGGAACCCCCTTGCCGGACACATCAGCAATGGCAATGCCCAGCCGGTTTTCATCCACACGGATATAATCGTAATAATCGCCGCTGACCTGCCGGGCGGGCATGTTGATGCCACTGAGATCGTAGCCGGGAAACTGCGGGGGCATCGAAGGCAGGAGAATGGACTGAATCTCCCGCGCGATTTCCAGATCATGGTCGAGCCGCTTTTTTTCCGAGGCTTCGAGGTAGATGGATTCGGAAAAGAGGGCAAAGGCCGACTGCTCGATGATGGTTTGAAAGACCTTGAGGTCTTCCTCGTTGAACGGAACGCTCATCGAGGTGTTGGCCAGCGCGAGGACGCCAAGGATTTTTTTGCGATAGACGAGCGGGGCGGCCATGAGCGAAGCCGCCATGGTGGGATGCTCGGTGAGGCCCGCCGCGAGAACCTCCTCGCGCGAAAAAATGCGGGGCTTTCCGGAAATCCAAATCCGTCCCAGCGGGCCCTCCCCCGGGCGGATCGTGGTCAGCCGCACAAAGCTGTCCAAGGCCACCGCGTTCGCCCTGGCCTGTTCATAGACATGATCGGGGATCGTGATGAGGGGCGGACAGCCTTTTGAAAAATAGGCGGGGTCCATGCAATGTCCCTCTTTATCCGCAAGGTAGAGTCCTCCGCCATGCGCGTTCAGAATGCGGGTGGCACTTTCGACGATCAGGCGGTGGAGATCCGCCGGGCGGAGTCCTTCGGAGAAGGCTTCGCCGAGTCCGTGCAGGAAGTCAAAGACGCGGTCTTCCTCGAGCTGGAGTTCGGCGCGTTTGCGTTCGAGGTCGGTGATGCGTCGCGTGAATGTGTTGAGGACGACGAGGAGCGCGACGAGCGTCCCAAAGAACAGGAAAAGGAAGAGTGGTGTCCACATGGCGGTGATGGCCGGAGGCCCGGCTCAACTCTCTCCGCCACTGCCACCGCCGCCACCTTCTCTCTTCAGGAATTCGATGACATCGCGGAATTTGACGGCATTGGCGGAACTGGCGCGCACCAGCGCCTCATGGGCCTCGAGCGCCGCCTGCCGCCGGTCTTCTTCGCTGGCCGACCCGGTGGCCGCAATCGTCGAGACCGGAGAAGCCTCCGCAGAACCAGCCCCCACCACCACCCGAAAAATTTGGTCAAGGCCGAGGCCGGTGAGGAGTTCGCGGCTGCGTTCGTTGGCCCGGATGACGGTCAGGCCTCCCTGCCCCAGCTCACGCAGGCGGAGCGCGGCTCCGGCCAGGGTTCCCATGAAAGTGGAATCCATCAGCTCACAATCCTCGAGGTCCACCACAAACTCCCGGTAGCCCTTCTGGATCATTTTCTGGACGGCCTCCTTCAAGCCGACGCTGCTTTGAAATGTCCCCTTGCCCTCGACTTTGAAGAAAACCGTCTTCTCCGCCAGCCCGACTGTCACCGACCCGCCCGCGCTCACAGACACACTGCACCAACCGTCGCGGTCAGCGCTTTCCTCCTTCCGGAAAAGTGGCCATCTCTGCTCACGGGAATGTTCATTTCCAGATGAACGATTGTGTCAGCGCGACAATGCGTCCGTCAACAATCAAGAGTGCGCGCCAGGAAGTGACGCGACCCATTTCCAGGTAATCATCGCCGGTGACGCGGAATTCGGTGTGGTGGGAGCCGCGGGCCTCCGGGTAATGGCGTTCCTGGGCCATCACATAGTTGCCGAGGGCGGCCTGGCGGTATTCGAGGCGGACGGTGACATCGGTGGTCTTCTGCGTCCGCCAGAAAAATGTGAAGTAGTTGCCGTAGCGTTCATTCAATTCGTTTTGATCCACCGCACCCCAGCGGAGGCGCTGGTATTCAAAATCCACGGCTTCGCTGGGGTTGGGTGGCAGCGCCTCGGGGGATGCGAAGGCCAACTGCTGCTTGCGAAATTGGTAGGAATCATCCAATGCCAGCGGGAGAACGTTGGCCTTTTCGAGCTTGGTGACAGGCGGCACGGGGCCGGCGCAGGCGACAAGAAAAAGGGACAGCGAAATTGGCAGCAGGGTGAGGATTTGCCTCATGGCAGGCATCAAAGCGATTTTCCGGGATGGTGTCAAATCTCCCTCGAAAGGGTTTTTTTCACGGGCCGGGGCTGGCCAGCGGATCCAAGGAGAGTTCATGGGGGGGGATCGTCGCGGAACCGACTGCGTCTCTGGCCGTTTCCCCGAAGGGGACACCTCCCCTGGCCGAGGGTGGCGCGGCGCGTTATTGTGGTTGAAATTTCAGGATGCGGGAGAACCCGTGGACTGGCTCGGTAAAGCTGGTTTCGTCCACTTGGATATTGCTGACAGTGTAGAAATGCCCCTGGGAGTCGGCTCCCAGAACCCCGCTGAGGTGCGGACGTTTCGGATTGATGGGAGGGGTGCCGGGCGTGGATTTTATTTCATCGTAGGTGTCCGTGACGACCGCTCTTCGCTGTGTGACACGCCACGCGACGACTTCCGGGAATGTCATTGCTTTGCCCTTGGCAGGAAGACCCTCGATGTCATGCCATGCCCCCGCCTTGTCCTGATACGAAAATTGGATGTCCCTGGTGGCTGGATACAGGGTGTGGATGACATGCGGTGAAGAACTCCACTTATTGGACTTGGTGACACGCTGGGCCAGATAGTCCACCCGGATTGTCTGGTCACCAGACAGCGTGATTTTTTGCTCGAGGTTGTATTTGGTTTCCGGGTCCCATCCACCAATTCCCCCCTCTCCGAATATACGCGCAGTCACACCATCAGGCTCTCCGGAAAACTCCGCGAAGCGCAGAGCCTGGTCGTAGGTACGTGTGATGACCGGCGCAGGCCCCAACAAAATCGGGCCCAGGCTCCCGGCGTTTGCGGGCCAGATTTTGGCGGCCAGATCTCCGCTGCGGAGCGTGGATACCGGACCGCCGTGCATGGCCAGGAATTCAAGCCACTTGACCTTGCCCGAACTCAGCTCTGTGGGCGTGGTTCCCCGGCGGTTGTGCTTCCAAAGTTCCCATGCCTCCGGAAAGGTATCGTAGCCAAAGTCTGAGCGGATGTAGCGTCCGTCTTTCTCACGGAAGGGCCCTTCCTGCCAGAGCCGGGCCGCTTCCACACCCATGGCCAAATCATTGACCCGGGTGAGGAAAGCCGCCTGCTCCGGAGCCGCCACCGCCCGCCGCGCGGCTGCAAGGTGATCCATCAATTTTTTGAGCACCTCCGGAGTCAGATACGTTTTGAGAGCATCGCTGAACTCATTGATGTCCGGCCCTGCCGCCAGCGAGGCTGCCAGGTCTCCGAGGTAGGAGCGGACAGCGGGCGCGGCAGCGCCGTAATAGCCGTCCGTGAACTCCTTGACCAGCTCCTGGACGTCCCGCGAGGGATCGCTCATCAGGCGGCTCCAGATCCAGTTGTTCATCACCACAGCATCGCCGCCTTTGCTTGCGTAGTTGCCCTGGATCATCAGCCCGCGGATTCCGAGATCATGATACGCGCGGATGTTCCGGGCCATGATCTCCAGAACGGGATACGGAAAAAGAAAGTTGGCGTAGTTGGCACCGTATTCCCAGATGTCCACCCGTCCCGGGGCAATTTCATTCCAGCGCTGGACGTTGAGCCAGAAGGTGCGGTTTTTGCCCTTGGGGTCATTGACGGCACTCGCGGCGCTGTGACGCAGGCGCGGGATGAAGATCGAGACATTGTCGCGCGGAACGGTTTTGCCCGGAGGTGCTTCGAGACTCATGTAGGCGAACGTTCCCACCTGAATGCCCGGGTGCTTTTTTTCCAGAATCG
Source organism: Terrimicrobiaceae bacterium (assembly GCA_021463905.1). GTDB lineage: Bacteria > Verrucomicrobiota > Verrucomicrobiia > Chthoniobacterales > Terrimicrobiaceae > JAJTZA01. The sequence continues at coordinate 14,161 of JAJTZA010000063.1, forward strand.
CGGCGGTATCGTTGATCATCCGCAGCAGCGTGGCGGAAAGCCCGAGCATCGTCCGCCCATCCGCATTGGTCCACTTCTCCTCCTCGTAGATTTTCAGACAGCGCTCGCATTCGCAATACCCGCCATACCAGTCCCCCATCCCGGCAAAATAAATAAAGTCACGCACATTTCCGTTGCGCTTGGCGACCTCCTTTCCGATTTCCGCCGCCAATGCCTCGGCCATGCCCGGCGCGGTGTAGCAATAGTGGAGGTTATTGAACGCGCGTGTCTCCTTGGTCACCGCTCCCGTCGCCTTGTCGCGGGTTTTGACCAGCGGGAAGACCTCTTTGGGATTGGCTTCGGCAAATTTTCGCAGCATCGGCTGCAGGTTGTGGTTCCCGGTGAATTTGACCGGACTCGTCGAACGCAGCTTGCTGGCAAAATCATTGGTGCGTTCCATCGCCTCCTGGTTCATCAAATCGTGAATCCGAAATGCGGGCCGCCATGTCACATCCAGAGGAGGAACAGAAATCGGGCCGTCCGAAAACGCAGGAATGACCTCCTCATCCCACGCCCAAAACCGACACCCCAGACGCTCCATCAGCTCATAAAATCCATACCGCAGACCCATCGGCGCCGACGCGGAAATTTCCACGCGGCCCTCGGCCACACGCAACCGGAAGCTGTCGTCGGTGGCAGAAGGATCCGGGGTCTGATGCAGAAAAATCGAGCCCTCAGGCGGCTGTGCGCCCGACGCGAGACGCTGAGCCTCCGGGGCGGCTCCCGTCATTTTTTCCAACACCGCCCCAAAAGCCTTCTCCATGCTTGCAACGTCTTCAGGCGACACACCGGAAAAAACCAGCGTCACCGGCGATGATAACAAAACCCCTCCTTCAGCACCAACAGACGGCACGCACAAAATCAAAAATGCCATGACGCATAATCCGCATAGGAAAAAATTTCCGGACAAGTGATGGGAGCGAAATTTCATGTGGAGCCTGCTGATAAAAGTGAACAATAAAAGAATGAAACTATTTTGCAAATGATAAAATTTTCCTTGTGTTATTCCGGGCTATTTGAATAGTTTCAGGCACATAAACTTGTGGCTTTGATAAAAAGAGCATCACATATTTTGAGAGTGCTGAGGCGGGGATTGAAGGGAACTGGCGGGACTTCTGGTCTGAGGGTTCTGGTTCGTCTCGTGAGAGAATGCCCATGAAAGCGACTCTGCTTTCCAGCGTCGGTTCGGATCGTGCCACCGGGTACGCGATGAGCAATAAAATCCTGCGTTTGGGGAACCGTCTGCTCGTGGGCTGGTTGGACGGGCCTGCGGAGCCAGGCGGCCAAGAGAGGATTCAGCTTGGGGTTTGCGATGCGGATTCGGGCGCACTCGATCGCGTATTTTGTCTGGGGGAAGGGGTGGATAATCATTGCGGCCCGGCCCTGGCCCTGGATGGAGCCAACCGGGTGCATGCGATTGTTGGTGCGCACAGCGGCAATTTTCTGTATCGTTTTTCCGACGACCCCACCGAGCCGTCCAGTTGGAGCGCGCCCGAGCCTCTGGGGCCGTTTGACACCTACCCAAGCCTGGTTGTGGATGCGCAGGATACTCTCCATCTCATGAGCCGGGAAAGCGGTCCGCATCCGCGAAAACTCATCTACCGGCGCAAGCCGCGCGGAGTGCCTTGGGAGGACTCAACTGCGATGGCACTCAGCCCGCGACCCGGCTACACGCATTTCATGCACAGCCTGAGTTCCGGTCCCGGTGGGCGACTCCACCTCACGCTCCAATACCATTACACGCTCGACAGCCTGTCACCCACTCAAGCGGCTGGCCGCTGCGCCGCCTATTTGTGGTCTGACGATGCCGGAATGACCTGGCGGCAGGAGGATGGCTCGATCGCCAGGCTGCCCTTGACCTTCGAAACAACGCAGGGATTCTCCGCAGCGCCGGAGGGTGGAATCCGTCTCAGCAATCTGGTGGTGGATTCGAAAGACCGCCCCTGGGTTTTTTTATCCACTCCCTGCTCTGCGGGAGGCTCGCTTTTGCGTCGCGAGGAATCCGGATGGTCGCAAATCCCTTCGGCAGGCGGCCTCGACGCGCTCGACAACCGAAATGGCCGTGAAACTTCCCTCAGCCGTGATGCCGAGGGTCTCATCCATTGTGTGATTGCCACGACACCAAAGGGGGCTCCTTCAAAATGGTACGATCCCCGGCATGAACTGTTTCATCTTGTTTTCGACGAGGAGGGCCACCTGCGTACCTTTGAGCAGTTGACAAACCGTGGCAGGGGGTGTGCCAGTTGGTTGACAGGGGACTACGCGCCACAGAGTGGCGCGACTACAGCTACCAACGCGCCACGGAGTGGCGCGGGTACAATCAATGGTGCCAGTTGGTTGCCAAGCCTCGAGCATTGGGACTGGGTGCGCCCAAACCGTCACTGCGGGCTCTGGATGCAATTCACTCAGGAACACGCCCACAGCGCACCCGGCAAACCCACGAATGTTTTTCTCACCCGGTTAACAAGTCCAAACAATGAACATCCCTGCCCACACGCCTGATATGAAAACACTCGCTCTGAGCCTTGTCGCCACTGCGGTTCTCGGAAACCTCTCACCACTTTTTTCCGAAGATGCTGCCTCCGTGATCAACCTCAACAAACCGGTCTCCGAGAGTTTAAAACCTGACGGATTCTATTGGAGTTTTGACGACGGGCTGATCGGCGAGTCCGAACCGAAAATGATCGAAGACCATTCGGGGAACGGCTTTGCGGGACAGGTTGCCCGCGGCTCGGCATCCGCGCTGCCCACCTACACGGAAGGTGTTTTTGGCACCGGGATTTTTGTCGAAGGTTTCGCCGACGTGTCGTGGAGGAAGGGAACCCAATACGATAACGCGCAGGATCCGGATCGTCTCACCATGAAAGGGCAGCCCTTCACGGGCGGGGTATGGTATAAAATGGACAATCTCAAGCCGGTGAATCACATCCTCATTCGCCGTGATGAAAACGCGGTCGGCTGGCGGCTGCAGCTCATGAAGGCCGAAGAATCGGATCCGGACACCGATGGCTCCGCATGGTTCCTGAACCTCGAGTATGGAGATTCGCGCATCCGAAGCCGCAGCCAGGCACCGACGTCAACATTTGCGGATAAAAAATGGCATCATGTCGGTTTTTCCGTGACCCCGGAAGACGAGGAGGGAAGGTTCACCGTGGAATACTGGCTGGATGGACAGCCTTTCGACACCGTCACATTTACAGCGAAAATCCCAAACCCCGATCCCGAAAAGCGCTTCCTCTCGGTCGGAACCGGAACCTGGGGATCGCTGGATGACGCTTTCGTAACCACGGGCACCCACACTTTCAAAAAGTAGGGGGCCGCCATTTGAAAAGGCAGCTTCTCTTTTTTCTCAAACCAGTCGTGCGAATCCGCCTGGTGCCGCACCCGTCGGGAGATGCGCGAGGGAGCCGTTGGCGAGCATCCCCTCGAGTTCGCAGCAGACCTCTTCCATGGCAGAGAGGTAGCTTTGGATATGTTCCTGGGTGTGAGTGAGGAAGAGGAAGAGCTGCGAGCTGGAGAGGAAGCCCCTCCCGAGCATGGAGCGGATCGAGTGGATTTTTGCGGCGTTGGCCAGTTCCCCAAGATCAAAGCGCAGATTGGGCGAGGACGGCATGCCGCTGACGATGAGCCTGAGTTCGGGGTGTGCGACAGCCAGGGCCTCAAGGCCTGCTTTGAGCGTGGCACCGAGGGCATTGACATGCCCACACACATCTTCTCTGCGCATTTTTTGGATGGTTGCCACGGAGGCGGCAGTGCCAATGCCATCCGTCCAGAAACTGCTCGAGATGAAACTCGAGCCGGCGGCGGCCATAACCTCTGTTTTCCCCACAATGGCACCCGCCGGATAGCCGTTGCTCATGGCCTTGGCATAGACGGCGAGATCCGGCTCGATCCCAAGAACCGTATGGGCCCCTGGAAACCCAAACCGCCAGCCGCTCGTCACTTCATCAAGAACGAAGACCGCACCGCGCTGGTGGGCCGCCTCACGAACCATCTCCAGGAAGTTGTCGCGTGGCCACTCCGAGCGCATCGGCTCCATGACCACCGCCGCGAAATTGCCGTCAAGGGCCGCCAGGGCGGTCTCGAAGGACTCGCGGTTGTTGTAGCGGAATGGATGGGAAGTGCCGAGCAGCTCGCGCGGAACACCAAGGGGCTTGAGACCGGGCAGCAGGTGTCCGTCCAGCGCACTGTCCGAGCCGAGGTTGGCGGCGAGGTACCAATCGTGCCAGCCATGATACCCGCAAAAGAGAACGCCGCTTTTTCCGGTTGCGGCACGGGCGATGCGCACGGCCATGGCGACCGCCTCTCCACCTCCGCGCGCGTAACGGACTTGTCCGGCCCAGGGATTGAGTTCGAGAAGGAGTTCCGCCAGCGCGATTTCCTCCGGGCTGACCAGCGTGCAATAGCTTCCGAGACTCATGCGCCGCCGCACGTGGCGGTTGACGTCCGGGTCGGCATAGCCGAGAAGAATCGCCCCAACACCCCCCGCAATATCGAGATACGATTTCCCGCCCATGTCCCAGACGCGGGATCCCTGACACCTGGAAAAATAGGCGGGCCATTCGAGGGGGTCAAATTGCTCGCGGCGCTTGGAAAGAAGCCCGGTGCCGCAGGTGATCACCTCTCGCGCATGGCTCCACAGCGACGTGGCGTCCCGTGTGTCAGGCTCCCCGTCCAGCCCAAGAAGCCGATGGGCATTGCCATAAAAAATCGCACGAACATCCGGTGCCGTTGCTCCGTAATCCTCGCAGGCTTCACGCAGACAAAGCAACGACTCGATCCCGGTGAAGGTCATGGAGGAGCCCGCCTTGCGCAGCGGCTCGATGTCCCTGTTGTCATGCAGCCAGTAGAAACTGTCGCCCAGTGCCACACAGCGACCACGCAATTGACTGCATGGAAAATCCGAACCATAAAGAATGCGGCCCGGTCCAAAGTGCTCCAAAGCCGCCTGAAATGCGCCCGTTTCTGTCACCACCGAAGTGTCCAGAAGCACACTCTCAAGGCTGGCTGCGGCAGACAGACCCTCCCGCGCATGGCGGTAACAAAAGCTGCGTGCGATGTGAGCCAATACGACGCGGCAGCGCGGATACTTTGCGGTCAATCGCCGCAGGGAGGCGAGATTCTCCGGGTCAGCAATGGCGCGGTCGCGCACCAGGTGGAGCATGAGGATGCCCTCGCGGGCATCGAGCAGCTCCCAGAGCCATTCTGGAGCGTAGTCCTCGATGCGGCAGTCATAGGAGTTTTCGCGCCCACTCAGCAGATGATATACCTTGGCACCCCTGCATTTTTGCGTGGAGAGTACGGCTTCGGTCGCCGACGGATCAGCATCCGGACGAACCACGGCCAGATGGAAAGTCTCCGCGCTATGGAGGGTCTCCTGCGCGATCCACCGATTCACCGGCCCGTAGTCCATGTCCCTCAGTGGAATGCCAAATTGCAGACTGCCGCGCTTCCTGCCCGGAAAGAGCTTTTCCATGTCCGCATCGTATTCCGCGATGCCCAATACCGCCCCCTCCCCGACGTAAAGATCCGCTGCGCCCCCGGGAAAATGAGCCGCATTGACGAGGTGTGAGTGAAAGTCAAAAACCTCATCCGGGACAAAGCCCTCCACCGCCTGCGCCGCCAGCTTTGCGTCGAGGTCGCGCCATTGCCTCGAAATGGAGAGACCGGCGTTTGGGCGCTGGAAGGATTTGGTGGATTTCGGAGTGGCGGGTGTGGCAGGTGCGTTCATAGGACAGAATGAGATTCAGCAGATGGGCTCAGTTTAAACAATGAAGCATCGGACTCGACGCGCGCAAGCAAAGTGTCCACAAATGTGCGCACTCCGAACAATCGCGACGGTGCGCGTCCGACCAGCCCGGAATGAACCGCACCGCAGGTTTCCCAGTCCTCCCCCGCCGCCACACGATCCAGCCAGCGGTATTCGGCGCACGGATCGGAATCAAGACGACGGTGCCAGTCCATCACCTCCACAAGGTGCATGAAAGTCAGACTCTCATATCCCACCCCAAGCATCAGCGCCTTCGCGCCACGCTCATAACACAAATAAAGCGGAGAGCGGTTCCCAAAGGTCTTCATCCACGGCTCCCTATCCCAAGGCGATGAAAATCCGCCCTCCGGCACCGCCGCCTCCACCCATTCCGACGCGGCGCACCCGCGGGCCGCCACCGAATGTGAGTAATGATCCGAGCGCAACGTGCCAGGCATGCACCGAAAGTATTCCGTGAGCCAGCCCGTGGTGGCCGGACTGGTTCTGCGATTCCAGCACGCGGATCGCTGAGACCGCTCAATCAATTGAAACGATGGCATCAAAACAAGACCCTCGCTCCTCACCGCCCACTCCAGCGCACTCACCACTGTTTGCGCACCCCCGACAACCAAACCCAAACTCCGCATCGAAGCCTGCACAAACAACACGTCCCCACCCCGCACGCCCAAGGCATACAGATCGGAGGTCAGACTCTCATAGGTTGCAGCGGATTCCATAAAATGATTGATTTTTTATATTCACTTTTTGTCATTTTTTTCTTGATTTGCAAGTGATTGTTTTTAACAATGTGCCCATGATGAACTCCGATTGCTTCTGCGTGGCGGTGGCGCAATCCATCTTCTTGGTTGGAGCGATGGACATGAACCTGGGATGGGTGGAAGCCATGCGCGGTGCGGTGAGGCGAGGCCGCAAGGTGCACATCTCATCCATTTGCTGAAAGGCAGGCCACCGGTCGCCTGACCCCACTCAACACTCTCGTATAATACCTCTTTGCCAATTAAGTCTCCCATAAGTCTCATAAGTCCCGTAAGTCCCATGAAAAAAACCATCCTCTTCCTTCTCTCACTTCCCTTCGTCGGGGCACACCTCTGCGCGGCGGGTCTGACGGAGAACCTCTGCGCATACAATCCGGACGAGCTGTGGTCGGCGACCAACAGCCGTGTGGAAAAAGTCACCGAGGAGGGCGGGCCGGTTTTGCGCTGGCATTTGTCGGCGGGTGAGACGGCCACGCTCTCCATGAAGCCCGAGAACCCGCTCTTTGACAAGCTGCGGTATTTTGACCGTCTGGAATACGAGTTTCGCATTGTCAGCGGACGAGTGGACACTTTTGAGCTGAATGCTCTCGGGCATGTTTCCGGCACCCGTCAAAACAAAGTACACCAGTGGGCACAGGCCGTGCTGACCACTCCGGTGGGAAGCTGGTTGTCCCGTCAGGTGGACTTGGCGCGCCCGAACTGGTTTCCCTGGGACAACCCGGACGGTCTCCCGCGCCAATTCGCATTTGGCGCACTGGCGGTGGATCCGGGAACCGTCCTCGAACTGCGCAGCCTCCGGTTGATGCCGGCTCCACTCACGGTGAAACCGTTCTTCGAGCTGCCGGTCACATGGCCGAAACGCACCCAGGAGGCGGAGGGCGCAACCGCCTACACCTTCGACATCCTTGTCCAGAACAACAGCGGTCACCCCACGGAAATTTCTGCGGAGTTGCTATCGAAGCACGAGAAGTTTGCCGTCACAGTCTCCCCCGCTTCGCTCCCGGCAAAGAATGCGGAGAAGGTGACGTTCAGCGTGAAGGCGCTCATTTCCAAAGCGGACATCGCCGCGACACCAGAGCTGTACAGCGAGACCATCCGCATGGCATTCCACCCGGCGGACGCTCCAGGGATTGTCAGCACGTTTGAGATGCCCGTGACGCGTCCCCTGACCTCCGGAACGGGTCGGCAGTTCATCCTTCCGGGGGAGGATGTGAAGGTCCTGCGCGATGCGCTGGCGGCGGGCGATCCCCAGACGCTCAAATCCCTGGGTCTCGGCAAAATCATCGAGGAGGCGGACAAATTTCTGGCCATCCGGCTGGATCAAATCCCGGGGGGGCGCGTTACGGTCACCAACAACTGGCCGACCGTTCCGGATTCCAAGCCGCCGCGCCGCTATCAGATCGGCTCGGTCATGCCGGAAATCCTCGATGCCGAAACCGGGCTGCGCGAAGTCGGCACGCCACTCGCCAATAAGGTCTGGAAGGAATACCTCGGCTATTCCGGACGGGCCACGGAAAACCTCGGCCTGGCCTACCTGCTGACCGGCGACGAAAAATACGCCGCGAAAGCGGTGGAGCTCATGGAACTCTACGCCACCCAATACTCTGCGCTCGATTGGGGGACGACGTTTGAAGGCCCGTGGAGCAACGGCCCGGCGATCCTCTCATCGAGTCGCGTTGCCTCCAGCAGCAGCTACGGGTCGAACTGGATGTTTCGCCTGCACATGCGGATGCTCGGCATGATCAACACCTCCACCGCGCTCACTCCGGAATCCCGCGAGAAAATCTACCAGGGATTCGTCCTCCCCTACGCCACCGAACTGATGAAATTCCCGGGCGGCATCTCGAACATGACCGACATCACCAATACGAACCTGCTCATCCTCGGACTCGTGTTTGACGATGCCAGCCTGGTCCGCTTTGCCTTGCTTTCGGAACCGGGGCTGATCTCCCGATTGGCCGATTTGGATGAGGATGGATTTTCCTCCGAAGGGCGGCCGCCAAACTATCACGTGGCGGCCATGGATGAATACCTGCCCGCCATGACGAGCCTGTTTCTTAGCGGCCTGAATGTGAAGTTCCCCAAAGAGCGGCTCTTGTCGGCGGTGAAGATGCTCTACGAGCGGGCAACGCTCTGGGGGGTGATCCCCAACACCGGCGACTGCGGACGGGGCGGAATCCTCGTGGCAAACAGTCGCCAGGCGGAAAACCTCCTGCCGCTCTTTCCGGATCAACCGTGGCTCCTCGACATCTCCGCCAACTCAAGCCTCCTCGCCAAAGCATGGCGGATGCGCGCAGGAAAAACTTTTGACAAGGAGGGATTCCGCCGCCTGCTCAGCACGCAGCCGAAACTGTTCCGCCAGGCCGGTCTCGCCATCCTGCGTTCGGGCGATACGCCGGAGACGCAAATCATGACCACCCTCGACTACGGCAGAAACCCCATGCACGCCCACCTCGACCGCAATCAAATCACCCTCAGCGCCTTTGGAAAAATCTTCAGTCATGGCCCAGGAACGCTGTACAACGCCGGCAGCGGCGGCATCACTCTGAACCCGGATGCAAAACTGCGCTCCTTCTGCGGAAGCGGATCGCTTGGACAGAATGTGATTCTGGTGGATCAAAAGAACCAGGATCGCGCCATCGGCAAGCTTGTGGCCTGGAGCGACAAGACGGACCGACCATTCGTCACGGCCCGGGTGGACGGCATCGCGCCGGGTGTCAACCACACCCGCACACTGGCCTTGCGGGATGGTCTCGTCATCGTGATTGACCGCGTCGAGGCAGAATCCGAACATTCCTTCGATTTTGTCTATCACAACTTTGGCGCACTCTCTCCCGGCCCGGGCTGGAAGGCAACTCCCCGGACTGAGCCACTTGGCACGACCGCTAACTACGAAAACCTGAAGGACCTTCAATCGCTCTCCGGCAGCGGGCCCGTCCACCTGCAATGGGACCTGACCGCCGAGGTCAAACCTCCGAAGCCTCCCCCGCCAACACCGCCCGGCAAACCGACCCCAACGCCCACACCGCCACCGACCCCCAACCCCGTCCATCTGGCTCTCTGGCAATTGACGCCAAAGGAAGCCGAGGCTTTTACGGCAGTCACCGGAATGAATAATCCCAACACGATGGAAGTTCCCGCTGCCGCCCCCTCGCTCATCAGCCGCACCCAGGGACAGTCCGTCTCCTACGTGACCGTCCTCGAGCCCTTCCGCGACAAACCCACCGTCACCGGTCTTCGCGGCGATGCCAACGCGTTCACCATCGAGCGCGCCAGCCCCGCCAGCCCGCTGACCCTCACCACAAAGGATTTTTTGAAAAGTGATTAAAATAAACCAATCACTTATTTTTCTGAAATATCTCATTTTTTATCTTTACAAAATCACTTCATGGGGCAAAGTTTGAATTTATGAAGACGAGACTTCGGGCGGGCAGGCAGCGGGCGCGGGGTTTTTCGCTGGTTGAGGTGGCCTTGGCGTTGGGGGTGATTGGGGCGGCGTTTGTTCCGCTGACCGGGCTGTTGTCGGTTGGGCTTTCGGCGTTGCGGGAGAGTCAGGTGGATGTGAAGGCGTCGCTTATTGCCCAGCGGCTGTTGGCGGATGCGCAGTTGGTTCCGTTTGGGGATCTGGGTGGTGTGACCGAGTACCTCGACATCGAGGGGAATAAGGTGGCACCGGAGAAAGCGGTTTTCGAAGCGCGGCTGACGACCCAGAACGCGGCGGGGGTGCTGGTGAGTACGAACCTCAAGCAGATCGTGGTCACGCTGAATGGAACGGCGGTGGGTGGGTCTCCACGGGTATTCGCCTCCACAGCAGCTAATTTGGGTGACTAAGCACATGCGCGCCCGAGCGAGCGTCCCCTCAGGAATCCGGCGTGTGGTGTGTTCTGTTGTGTCCCGTTGCGTTGTTCGGGGGTTGGGGAAGGATGGAGATTCGCGGCGCACCCCCGGGTTCACGCTGATTGAGCTGTTGGTGGCGGCGGCGATAACGATGCTCATTGTCGTCCTGCTCCTGCAGGCACTGGGTTTTGCGTCTTCGCACTGGAGGCGGACGAGTGGCAATGCGCAGGCCTTCGAGGGGGCGCGGGCTGCGTTTGACGCACTGTCGCGTTCGCTCTCTCAGGCCACGCTGGCCACCGAGTACGATTATTACAACACGAACCGTGTCGCCCGACTCACTCTCACCAACATGACGGATCTGCAAAATTTCAAACCGGATCGCTATGGACGGTACTCGAGCCTCCACTTTTTAAGCGGGAAATCGTTGCCGGGTGTCGGCAATCATACCCACGCGATTTTTTTTCAGGCACCGATGCAATTTGCCACCAACGCGCCTGATCTTCCGGCTTCGGGCGTGCTCAACGCGATGGGATTTTTCATCCGCCGCTCGGACGACTCGAGCAACCGGCCGCCGAATCTGACGGCCTCCTCACCGGCACCGCGCGACCGATTCCGGCTCATGGTCAGTCTGCAGCCCACGGAGAACCTGGATGTTTACCGCGACGGCACAGGGGACGGATGGGTTCAGCAGGCCGCTTCGGGCAGCGCGCATATCCTTGCCGAAAATGTTTTGGCGTTGGTGGTTCTTCCCAAGTATCCGGACGCGCAGGGGAAGCCACTGGACGCTCTGGCGCCCAATTACGAATACAACTCCCGCACGAGCTGGTCATCGGGGGATCAGCCGATCCAGATGCACCAGCTCCCGCCGATTGTGCGGGTGGTCATGGTGGCGATTGACGAGGCCACGGCGCAGCGCAAGCCGGACCTGGGCAGTACGTTTGCGACGCTTTTTTCCGATCCGGCGGATCTGACCAACAA
>JAJTZA010000064.1 GCA_021463905.1 Terrimicrobiaceae bacterium
CTTCAACAACACCATAATGGTGTCATAGATGCAAGCTTTTTTTCACCCTTTTTGCATTTTCTTTTGGGGGATCGTCAGGATTGGGGTCTGAGCGTCTGAGCAGGGTGTGATTAAAAGTGGGTGAAGTTGGAGCGGTTTGCACCCACTCGCAGGGCTTTCCTCAAGCACCCCGATGCGATAAGCCGCATCCCCAACGGGGATGTTTCCGGGCGTACGTGGGGAGATTTTGAGCCAACCCTCTCAGGGTTGACTGGAGTTTAGACACATTGAGCATCCGCAACAGGGATTTCTAACCCGACTTTCCCAACCGATGGCTTCAACGGGTCGCGAAGACAGATAGAACCAAGACAGCGATCAAAAGGTCTTCACGAAAAGCCCGGCCCGTTACGGTCAGGATCTGATTCTGCGACACGCTCCTTGCGGGCTTCGGAGAACCGCAGATTCACAGGATTTGCACAGATTTCTTCCGAGTTCAGAACAAGGCGTTTTGAGAGAAGCCAATTCCACCGCCAGGCTATCCTGATAAACGGCCTCCAGGAACCCCTCGCCCAGTTCGCGATGAACTTCCATCGCCACGCCAATCACGACATAGGTTTGAGGATCCTTCTTCATCACACCCTTTGTTCCCGAACAGGATTATTTGAGTTGGAAATAAGGATCGAACCGCTTATATTCCCGATCAGGAATATTTTTCATGACAGTTAAACAATTGGGAGCAACGATTAAGAAGTGCCGGAAGAGCTTGGGCATGACACAGGCGGATTTGGCGTTGGTTTCCGGAACCGGTGTCCGGTTTATCAGTGATCTTGAGAATGGAAAGGAAACCTGTGAGATCGGCAAGACTTTGCGGGTGATGAACAACCTTGGTCTCACCCTGACCCTTTCGGCGCGGAATTAGCGAAAACGATGGCACAACAAACCCTCAACGTATTTCTTGGCGAGGTGCTGGTCGGCGAGTTGAAACAGGATTCTGCCGGGGTCATGCGTTTTCAATATATTTCATCGTGGTTGGATTCTCTGGAAGCCGAGCCCCTCTCGGCCTCACTGCCGCTCAGAAGCAAGCGATTCAGTCGGAAGGAGACGCGACCGTTTTTTGCCGGGGTGTTGCCGGAGGAAGAAAGTCGGCGCTTGATTGCCAGAGCATTTGGGATCAGTGCCAATAACGATTTTGCCCTTCTTGCCCGGATCGGAGCCGAATGCGCGGGAGCAGTCAGCCTTCTTTCTCCGGGAGAGCTTCCATCTGAAGGTCGGCCAAGCTATCAGGAAATCAGTGAAGAGGGATTGGCGGAAAGGCTTCGGCAATTATCACAGCGCCCTTTGCTGGTCGGCGAAAAGGGAATCCGGCTGTCTCTGGCCGGCGCACAGCACAAACTGGACCAGACCTGTTGCGCCTCTTTGACACGGTGGTTTTCAATGTTCTCATTGGTAACGGTGATGCCCACGGAAAAAATTTTTCACTGCTGCGAGAGCAGGGCTCTGTCCGGCTGGCGCCACTTTATGATTTAATCAGCACGCAGGCGTATCCCGGGCTGGCGCACGAAATGGCCATGAGGATCGGAGGAGAACGCGATCCGCAAAGGCTGAACGCAAAAAACTGGAGTGCCTTCTTTGACCGGACTGGAATGAGCCGTGCCTCCGCCCAACGGCGTCTCCTCGCCACAGCCAACCGCGTTCTGGCCTCTGCCCATCAGCTCGCACACGAAAAACACCTCGGGAGCGACGTCATCCTGCCTATCGTACAAGAAAATTTCGTGCGTCTGACGTCCCACAAAGGTTGAGAAAAGACATCCCCCTCCTGCCTGCCTCACCCGCTCTTCATCACCCCACCCCGACACGGCGATGCGTCCAGCCAGCGGCGGAGGGTGGCGGCTTCCTGGGGGAGGAGCGCGGGGTCGTCGTGGGGGACGAATTCCAGGAGAACGTCCGGGCATTTTTTGGAATTGCGGATGGCCTCGAGGTAGGTGGCCCATTCGGGAGTGCCTTCTTCCAGCGGCCGTCGGTCCTGTGCTGTGCGCCAGTGGTAGGCATGAACATTGGCCAGCCGTGGCAGAACCGCGCGCAGGCCTTCGAGTCGCTCCTGTGGCGACCAATTCAGTGGTGGCTGCCAAAAAATCCGGAGGGCCGGGTGGTCGGGTTCCTCGAGGAGCAGGCGTGCGGAAGCCGCTGTATCGGTGAGGGTGTTGCTGTGGTATTCGTAGGCGACGATCAGTCCGGCGCTCTCTGCCAGACAGGCGAGTTCCCAGGCGGCTTCCACCACCATCGCGCGTTCCTCGGGGGAGCATTCCGCAGAGCCTTTTTCACCGGCCCAGACCCGAATGACCGGCGCGCCAAGTGCCACGGCAGTTTCCACGACAGAAGCAGGGGAAGGCCCCTTGCTTTTACCCGCCCCCAACCGCAAATAGGAACCGTAAGCGGAAACGGCCAGGCCCAGACCGGATGAAATGCGGGCTGCTTCGCGCGCCGCCGACAGATCTCCGTGCGGCACATGAACATCCCCTCCCCATTCGATGCAAGACAGCCCGGCAGCAGCGGCGGCGGCGGCCACCTCCGGTACGCTCAATTGGCGGAATGACACAGAAACCAGACCGGGGCGCATAAACATCAGGCCATCTGCGCGAGCATGTCGCGCGTGACCGCATGGTGCAGCGGGCTTCCCC
>JAJTZA010000065.1 GCA_021463905.1 Terrimicrobiaceae bacterium
ATAGCTCCAGAAGTGGATTTCATCGGCACTGGAGCCATCCCCGCTCAGATCAAAGGAAAATTTAGAGCCTGTGCTCATCCGGAGAAGAGCCGCGTTGTTACCCGTGAGCGCAGCAGCATCCAGAATAAAATTGCCAATTCCCCCAGAGCCGGGGGCAATCACCCCACCGCTCTTTGCGAGGATGAGGTTGGAATTACTTTGAGAATTGTTTCCGGCGATGCGCCCTGTGCCGCCAAGGGTTGCGCCGGAGCCCACTTCATAATTACCCTCTGTTGATTTATTATACCCGTTGCCGCTAACTGCCACGGTCTGGACATGCGTGCCATCAATGAGCAGCGTGCCGGCATCAACTTTGGTTTTTCCTCGCTGTGAGAGAGCCCCACTCAGCGTGAGGGTGCCGGAACCGGCCTTCTGCAGGGAAAGGATCTGACTATCGGTGATATTTCCGCTGAAAGTATTCGACGACGAATTATTCACCGTCAGCGTACTGGGCCCCCCCGTCGTGGCAGCATTTGTTATCGTCCCACTACCGCCAAGAGATCGAACCTCCACCTGGGCATTCCTATTGATGTCGAGGGTGCCCGAGTCGTTGACGACAACAGCTCCTGTACCAAAAACAGTTCCAACCGCCGAGCTGGGATTGCCATCCCCCGCTCTCACTATCCCGTCATTTACGGTAACGCCACCAGTAAAGGTATTATCATGTCCGGCTATCCATAAATCGCCCGCTCCGGATTTTACGATGGATCCACTCCCGGTAATGGAAGCGGTGGCATTGCGCCCAATTTTGAATAAATTCGCGGAACCGCTATCGTTCGAGAGAACATGCGATCCAGAGCTCAGCTCCACATCTATCTGAAGAGCAAATCGGTTGGAAGGACCTGTGCGGGTGATGTTTCCTGTAAGGGTGATGCCATTGCCGGTGGCATCCATCACTGGCGAACCCAAGAAGGTGATATTGTGAACGGAGAGCCCGACAATGTCATTGTTTGAAGTCTGACGACCGCCACTCCCAAACACGAGATCATCCCCATTGGAAAGGGTGCCGTTACTCCACGTCACAGGCTCGGACCAAGTTCCGTTATCAGAGTTTCCGGCTTTAAAAACCTGCTCTGTTCCGATGGCCGGGAATGTCAGCGCAAAGGAAGCCAGGAGGATCGTGCATGGGAGCAGGCAGGAGGCGGGGATGTGGTTTTTCATGGGGTTTTTTATGGGATTTATGCGGTGGGTGCCATTGTTGTGAATTGGGATGTCCTATTTGTGATAGGAAACCTGAATTTTTCAACACGTGATGATATTTTCAAAAGTCGCGCAGTTCGTCAACATTTTTTTGACCATGCCCTGCATTTTTTTGAATGGGCCGGGCTGTAGAATTCCCGCGCTTTCAGCGCTTCGTACGGAGGGCACACTTTTGAACTGGCCGGGGGGCCAATTCCCGCGCCGTTGGCGCACAGCGCCGAAGGTGCGGGAATCCCATAGCCCAGCCCAACGGGCTGGGTTTTGATCCAGAGCGAACGTCAGCGGCCTGAAAGGTCGCGATAAGTGATTTTACGATCCATGGCCCAATGGACTGGAACGGAATATCCCGGACTTACAGCCCGGAACCCTTTGATGCAGCGGCTCGTTCCAGGGCACGGTTTTCCGCCGTGGTAGTCGTTTCGCCGCAGACCAGTCCGCAGGGAACATAATGTCCCGGTTGCGCTCTTTCCGCGCGGGAGGCGAGGGATTCCACGAGCCGGAACAGTTCCAGGCCGATTTGTTTCACCGGCTGCTGGACGCGGGTCATCAACGCCATGCGGGGGTCATGAAGCAAAACCCCGCTGCCTGAGATCACGCTGAGTTGCTCCGGCACTTTCAAGCCGAGCTCTTTCGCCACGTGAAGGACGTCCATGGCCATGTTGTCCCCGCCGCAGAGCATCGCGTCGGGACGCTGCGGGCTCTGCAGGATGCGGCTGATGTCGGCGACCCGGGTGTCATCGGATTCCAAAGCGATATGCATAAAACCATCCAGGGACTTCTTTCGATCCAGAAT
This sequence comes from Terrimicrobiaceae bacterium, assembly GCA_021463905.1. GTDB lineage: Bacteria > Verrucomicrobiota > Verrucomicrobiia > Chthoniobacterales > Terrimicrobiaceae > JAJTZA01. Next base: position 2,033 of record JAJTZA010000065.1, read on the forward strand.
GCCCTGAAGGAAACCCGCCCGATAAAGCGCATAGTAGGCCTTGTTGTCATTGACGACATATTCGACAAAGGCCAGGCGCTGGCGGCCCGCTTCGATAAATGCTCCGGCGATTTGGGAAGCGACAGTCAACACATCGGGGCAGACAAAATTGCTCACCGAAGTCAGGGATTCCGGCAAGAGAAACGCCACCGGAATGTTCAGCGTTGTACAAAGCTCCGTCAGGGGTTGAAGGATACAGCCGGGCAAAATGACCATGCCATCCAGCCGCCCCGCCATGTGCGCTTTGCGAACGTCAGCCAGGCCTTCCTTCGTCGAGGAAAATCTGGAAAAGTTGACCATTTTTCCACAGGCGAGCGAGGCATCCAGAATGCCCGCATAAATGCTGTTTTCCCACGCATGGCGGGCATCCTCATCCCAGACGAAGGCAAGGCCGATGTGGAGTGTCTCGCCGTTGCGCCCGGCAGTCCGTGAATGATAAAAACTCCCGCGCTTGGCTGCGCTGGTCACGCGGCCTTCGCTGGCAAGGCTGCTGTACACATTCTGTACTGTGGCCATGCTGACGTCGAGATGCGCGGCGAGCTGTCGGATGGAGGGCAGCCGCCAGCTTTCTTCGGAATCGCGGTTTTCCGCCTCCTTCAGGATAAAGTCCTTTACTCGTTGTGAGGCACTTTGTGGTGGAGCGAGAGCCGGAATCCCGGAAGTGTGTTTGGCTTTCCTCATCAATGTTTCTTCCATCAGCCTCATTTTAATAAGGCTGAATGTTTTGCGACGCAATACCTAACCAAGGGTGTCTGCGGTTCTGTCCACAATAAAATGAGGGGCGGGGTTTGCAAAGACGTGCGGGGTTCCGTGGGGGGTCTTGCCGACCAGAACGGGGATGTCGAAGACATGCGTGATGACATTGGGTTCGAGGACGGTTTCCGGCGGGCCGAGTGCGGCGGTTTTGCCGCGATGGAGCAGGAGGAGAGTATCCGCATAGGTGGCGGCAAGGTTGAGGTCGTGCAGGATGGCGAGGACAGCGGTGCCTTGCGCCGCCCAGTGGCGGGCGATCTGCAGGACGAGGTGCTGGTGGCGCAGATCCAGCGCCGAAGTGGGTTCATCCAGCAGAAGGAGGCGACCGGTTTCGGGAGCCGGTTCCCAGACCTGCGCGAGAACCCGCGCAAGGTGGACCCGCTGCATTTCGCCGCCTGAGAGGGTTGTCACTGTCCGATCCGCCAACGATGACACATCGGCGAGTTCCAGCGCAGCGTCGGCGATCTGCAAATCCCGCGCGCGATTTCCCGGCGGATGCGGGGAGCGCCCAAAGAGCACAATTTCGCGAACTGTGAAATCAAAGGGGATGGCTCCAAACTGCGGCAAAACCGCCCGCCATCGGGCTGCCAGCGTGCCATAGTCGCGCAGCGGACGCCCGTGAATACGAATGTGGCCGGTGGCGGGCGCAATCTGACCGGCCAGGCATTTGAGGAGGGTGGATTTTCCCGCGCCATTCGGACCGCAAACAGCAAGGACCTCTCCCGCCCTCAAAGGAAACGACACATCCTGCAGGAGAAGCTTCCCGGCAACGGAGAAGCCGACATTTTCAACCTGAATCACAGCCAGTCGAATTTGCGTTTTTGCCGCCAGAGGAGCGCGAGGAAGAACGGTGCTCCCACAGCGGCGGTGACAATTCCGATGGGGATTTCGGCGGGTGCGGCGACGGTGCGGGAAAGCGTATCGGCCATGACCAGCAATGCCGCGCCCAGGAGGGCACTGCCGGGCAGCAGCCAGCGGTGGTCAGGCCCGACGGTAATCCGGAAGAGGTGGGGGACGACCAGTCCGACAAATCCGATCATTCCGGTTTGTGCGACGCAGCCTCCGACGCCCAGAGCGGTGAGGGCGATGACCCAGCGTTTCACGGCCTCGGGGTTGCAGCCCAGATGCCCGGCCTCGGCTTCGCCCAACGAAAATGCGTTGAGTCCCCGCGCCATGCGGGGCGCGCCCAGGAAAAGGAGGGCACAGAAGGGTGCGAGGAGGGCGACGCTCTCCCAACTGGCTCCTCCCAGGCTCCCCAGCATCCAAAAATTGAGCGAGCGCAGTTGGGTATCGGTGGCCAGAAACATACACAGGCCGATGAAGGCGCCCGCAAAAGCATTGATGGCGATGCCTGCGAGGAGGAGCGTGGCCACGGAGGCCGAGCCATGCCGGGAACCCGCGCGCAGGATGATCCACGTGGCCACCCATGCACCCACCAGCGCGGCACCCGGCAGGAGACGGGCTTGCGCGACACCCCCGAGAGGGCCGCTCAGAACAATCGCCGCCACCGCACCCAGAGCCGCTCCACTCGAAACCCCGATCAAACCCGGATCCGCCAGCGGATTGCGAAACAGTCCCTGCATCATCGCACCGGAAAGGGAAAGCGCCGCCCCCACCAGCAGGCCGGTGAGAACCCGCGGAAGACGCAGTTCCCAAAAAACAATCGTTGGATTCCATGCGCCCGGCGCAGGCTCCGACCATCCCAGCAGAACCGGGATGTCAGCAAAACCCAGCACCGACGCACCCGCCATGAGCCCCCCCCACGCCGCCACGAATACCAGGACGGCAAGCACAAGAAGAGCCTTCTTCGGGGGGATGCGCTTCATCAGGGAACTGCAGGTGTCGGATGGGACGGCACCGGACAATATAGCGCCTTGGCCAGCTCGGTGACGGCCTCGCCCAGCCGCGGCCCAAAGCCCAACAACAACAGGTCATCGAGCGCAAGAATGCGCTGGTTTTTTGCTGCGGGCGTATGGGCAAGGCCGGGGACTTTGAGCAGACCGTCCACACCACCCATTTCCTCCAGACCATGAGTGGTCAGCAAGAGAACATCCGGAGCGGCAGTGACCACGGCCTCGGAGGTCAGGGGCTTGTAGCCCTCATACCCGGTCACGGCGTTGCGACCTCCCGCCAGACGGATCATGGCGTCGGCCGCCGTCCCGGTTCCTGAAACATTCAGTGTGCCGCCCCCCCGGGCATAAATAAAAAGCACGCTCAACGGAGTGGGCCCGTGCGCCAACAGTTTCTGGATCGCTTCCACTTGCGCCTGCATCCGGGCGATGAGGTTCCGGGCCGCCTCCGGCTGACCCAGAATTTCGCCGATGCGGGCGATACGGGCCTGAGCGTCCGCCACATCGTGGCCGGAAGCAAGTCGCTCGACCCTCACTCCCGCATCCTCAATCTGGCGGAGGACCGTCTCCGGACCCGACTGGTCGGTACAGATGACGATTGTGGGATTGAGCGAGAGGATGCCCTCGGCGGAGAGCTGACGATGAAACCCAAGCTTGGGCAGCTTCTGCGCCTCCGGCGGATACAAGCTGGTCGTGTCCACTCCGACCACCTGGTTCCCTCCCCCCAGCGCAAAAACGATCTCGGTGGCGGCGGGACTGACTGTGACAATGCGCTCTGCCGCAAAGCCAACTCCCCGGCCCATCAGGCCCGCAAGGAGGAGTACCAGCGCGAAGAAAATGCCCGGCTTGTTCACGCTTCCGTCGTGGACTGCGCCAGCAGCTCGCGCCAGGCCGGGTCTTCCGGCTGTCCCGGCTTGCGCTTCCCGTAGAAAATGACGAGGTTTTCGCCCGCCGCGTCGTAGATTTCCAGAGCGGTGATGTCGCCATCCAGGGTCGGCTTGCGGACGACCCACGCGGAATCCACCAGCGGCAGCCGCAGGTGCATGTTGAAATCGTCATCCAACACATTCAGCCAGTCCTCACCAAACATCTTGATGTTCTTTACCGGTCCGGTGTGGATTTGCACACAGCCCCGGCTGCCAATAAAAACCATGATCGGCAACCCGCTGGCCGACGCAC
>JAJTZA010000066.1 GCA_021463905.1 Terrimicrobiaceae bacterium
CACAGCGGAGGAAATTGTCCGGATTGTTGAGAAGACCTGTACGATGGGGTTCCGGAAGTTCCGGCTGACGGGTGGTGAGCCGCTGATTCGTCCGGATCTTGTGGAAATCGCCCGGCGCATTTGGGCGCTGCCCGGCGTGCAGACGCTGGGGGTTTCCACCAATGGGACGCGGCTGGCGGCTTGCGCCCGCGCCCTCAGGGAGGCCGGCGTCCGCTCGGTCAACATCTCCCTCGATGCCCTCGACCCCACCCTCTATCGCAGGATCACGGGAGGAGACATCCACACCGTGTTGGCAGGCATCCGCGCCGCCGCTGAAGCCGGCTTTGAGGTGATCAAGCTCAACTGCGTTTTGATGCGGGGGATCAATGAGGGCGAGATCTTCCCGCTGATCCGCTTTGCCGCAGAGCGGAGGATGCCCATCCGCTTTATCGAGCTGATGCCGGTGACGCGCACCACGGTTCTGCGCGAGGATAATTTTTTGTCTGTTGGTGAGGCGCGCGCGCGGATTGAGCGCGAGTACGGGCCGCTCATCCCTGAGCCGTCCTTTCGGCCCGGGTATGGGCCCGCGCGCTATTTTCGCGAGACGTCTTCCGGCGCTCTCATCGGCTTGATCGGCGCTTTGACCACCACGGACTTTTGCGAATCGTGTAACAAGCTGCGGCTGACGGCTGACGGCAAATTGCGGCCCTGCCTGGGCCGACATGGAGAAATTGACCTCCTGCCCGCATTGCGCGGTAACGGCGACCTCGAAACCAGCACACGGGAAGCCATCCAAAACAAACCCGAAAACCACGAGTTCGCGGAGTGCTACGAACCCCATCGTCCCATGACCGCCATCGGAGGCTGACTCATGGCCAAAACCCTTTTTTTTGCCCAGGCCCGACAGGCGGCAGGCTGTCCGGAGGCCGACTGGCCCAACGCGCAGGACGCTGATGCAGAAGCTCTCTGGATCTGGCTCGGGCGTCAATTTCCCGGGCTTTCCAAAATCCGACAAGGCACCCGTTTGGCCCGCAATGGCCGCTACCTTGAAGAGGGCGAACGGTTTGCCGCCAACGACGAAATCGCACTCCTCCCTCCGGTTTCCGGCGGCTGACATGAGTGCCCACATCCAATTTTTGTCGTCGCCCATTCCCCGCCCGGTTGCCTGGCCCCTGGATGGGGAGGCCGGGGCACTCGCGGAATTTTACGGAACCATCCGCAACGAGGAAAATGGCCTGCCCATCTCCGGCATCGAATACGAAATCTATCATCGCATGGCCGAATGCGAAATCCACCGGATCATCGGGCACCTCACGCGCGAGTTTCCCTGTCAGCGTGTTGTCGTGATTCACCGGGAGGGGCTGGTGCCAGTGGGCGAAGCCGCCATTTACGTCGGCGCACGGGCGCGTCACCGGCAGGCGGCTTTCGGGTTTCTGGCGGCTTTTATGGATCACCTCAAAAAGGACGTGCCGATCTGGAAGGCGCGGATACTGCCGTGTTAAGCGTTCAGGAGGTGCTGGCACTGATCGAGGAGCATGTCCCACCGCTCAACCCACGACCGGTTTTGCTCGAGGAGGCCCGGGGGCTGCGGCTCAGACAGGAAGTGGTTTCTCAGAATGACGAACCGCCATTTCATCGCTCCGCCATGGACGGATTCGCCGTCTCTTTACGCGGGCAGGCCAGGGATTTTGTCATCGGCGGAGAAATCCTCCCCGGCGACCCTCCTCCTCCGGCGATCCCGGAGGGGACGACCCTGCGCGTTTTTACAGGCTCCGCCCTGCCGGAGGGTGCCGGCGTCTTCAAACAGGAGGATGTCAGGGAGGCTGACGGAAAAATCCGTGTATCGGAGGAGGGCGTCTGCGGGTACGTCCGCCGCCAGGGGAGCATTGCCAGGGCGGGAGACATTCTGGTGCCGCACGCCACTCTGCTGGGGCCGGCGGAGCTGGCCGTCCTCGCCGCCAACGGCATCACGCAACCGCTCGTGACCCCACGCCCCAGGGTGGCACACCTCACCACCGGACGCGAAATTGTCGGCATCGGCCAGGTGCCTGCCCCTGGCCAAATCCGCAATGCCAATGCCACCCTCATCCGCGAACTCGTCACGCAATGCGGCGCGGCTCTTTCCGTCCAGGCCCACGCGGACGAGTCCCTCCCATCGGCACTCGCCGCCTGCCGCCAGCCGGCGTTCTCCACAGCGGATGTGTTCATGGTCTCCGGCGGCTCGAGTCATGGCAAATACGACCGCACACGCGCACTCTTTCAGGAACTCGGATTCACCACCCTCTGCGAGGCGGTGAATTGCCGTCCTGGAAAACCCTTCCTCTTCGCCACACGCGGCAGCCAGGTGGCCGTCGGCCTGCCCGGAAACCCCATCTCTCACTTTGTGACTTTCCATCTCTTTGTCCGAAAAGTTTTGCAAAGGATGGCGGAAGGAACCCCCCGCCCTCCGGAACGGATGCGCCTCTCCGAAGGTGCTCAGATCACCCAGGATGCGCGCGAAACGTTCTGGCCCGCCCGTCTCCTGGACAGTGGAGGCGTTTGTGCCCTCCCGTGGCTGGATTCCGGCCACCTGGCCGCGCTGATGGGCGTCAACGCCCTCCTCCACGTTCCCGCACAGTCCCTCCCCCGACCGGGGAAGCTTGTCGAAGTCATCCCCACAGGCTAAATCAACATCCATGAACCCACAATTTTCGCATCTGACCGCGCACGGCGACGCCCGCATGGTGGATGTCGGCGCGAAACCCGCCCAAAAACGCCGGGCCACAGCTTCCGGCCGCCTGCAGTGTGCGCCGGCAACGCTTGCCGCGCTGCGCACCAATGCGCTGCCCAAAGGAGACGTGCTCGCAGTCGCCCGCGTGGCCGGCATCCAGGCGGCCAAGCTGACCCCCGCGCTCATCCCACTCTGCCACCAGCTCCCCCTCGAACAAGTCACCGTGGATTTTCAAACCCATGCGGATTTCATCGAAATCACCTGCTCCGTCGCGACAACCTCAAAAACCGGTGTCGAGATGGAAGCCCTCACCGGGGTCTCGGTGGCGGCCCTCACGCTTTACGACATGATGAAGTCTGCGGACAAGCAGATGGTCATCTGCGACATCCGGGTTCTCGAGAAGCGCAAGGAATGACCGTTGGGCGGATCACTCTCAGCGACCGGGCCAGCGCGGGCCTTTATGAGGATCGAAGCGGTCCGGAAATTGAGCGTGTGTTTTCTGCGGCGTGGGGTGAGCCGGTGGAGTTCCTCGTGCGCGTTCTCCCGGATGATTTTCTCCAGATTGAATCGGCTCTCATCGAGCTGTGCGACGAGTGCGCATGCCCGCTCGTGCTCACCACCGGAGGCACCGGCCCCTCACCTCGCGATGTGACGCCCGAGGCCACGCGAGCAGTCATCGAAAAGGAACTGCCCGGCTTCGGAGAGACCATGCGCATGCTCTCGTTCCCCTCCGTCCCCACAGCCATCCTCTCACGCGCCCTCGCCGGAACCCGCGGACGATCGCTCATCCTCAACCTCCCCGGCAACCCCCGCTCCATCGCCCAATGCCTCCCCCCACTCATCCCCGCCCTCCACGAAGCCCTCCGCCACCTCAGGGAAAAAGGCCACCCACACCCCCCCACCGAGTTTCCACTTGATTCCAAAAATCAAACACCTTAGCGTGCCTCCCATGCAAACCTTGTTCCGTATTCCCGTTGTCATCGTCCTCCTCGTCCTTGTTGCTCCCCTCACCCTGCGCGCCGCAGATGATGACGAAACGCCGCTCGGCGAGCAGATGGAAAAAATGAAGACCGAGATGAAGGCGCTTCGTTCGGCCCTGGAAGCACCTGCGGAATCGGCCAGGAACAAATACGTCAAAATGGCCGAGAGTTTCCATGCCGCCGCCGAAGCGGCCAAAAAGTTCGAGCCGGAAAAAACCAAAACCCTCCCCGAAGCGGAACGCGCTCAATTTGTAGCCGACTACCACAAGGCCATGGATAAACTCATCAAACTCTCCGGGGATTTGAAAAAGGATCTCGCGGCAGGACAGTGGGATGAGGCCCGCAAGCATCTCAAAGCTCTCAGCCAGGCCCAAAAAGCCGGTCATAAAGAGTTCCGCATCCACAAAGATTGAGATTGAAGCGCGGACTTCTCCTCTTTGCGGCGGTGCTGGCTGCGGCCCTCCTCGGCATGCAATTGATTCCTGTCCAGCGCACCAACCCGCCCATCGAGGATGCTGTGGAATGGAGTTCCCCGCACGCCCGGGAGATTTTTTATCGCTCCTGCGCCGACTGCCACAGCAACGAAACCCAATGGCCCTGGTACAGCCGTATCGCCCCGGTCTCGTGGGCCGTCGCCCGGCATGTCCGCAAGGGTCGCCATGACCTCAATATTTCCGTTCCCGATGAGGTGGATGTCTCCGAAGCCGTGGATTCCATCCGCGACGGCTCGATGCCACCCCGCTATTACCTCCTCACCCACCCCCGGGCCCGCCTCTCCGAAGACGATAAAGCCGCTCTGATCTCCGGCCTCAAGGAAACCTTTTAGGAGCAGGAACCATCCGGAAATCCCATGTTCATTACTGAATAAAATCATGCTCTGGGTGCGTCAGCTCTTGCTCGAGGATTCGGTGGCCCAGGTGATGGTCGTGGTGGGGTTGGTGGCCGCGACAGGAATCGCCTTGGGGAGCCTCAAGTTCCGCGGGGTGGGGCTGGGAGTGGCCGGCGTTCTCTTTGCCGGGCTCGCTTTTGGTCATTTTGGAGTGTCGCTCAATTCCTCGGTGACCGAGTTCATCCGCGAGTTTGGGCTGATCCTTTTTGTGTACACGATTGGCGTGCAGGTGGGGCCCGGATTCTTCGCGTCTTTGAAACGCAATGGCGCACCGCTGAATTTCCTGGCGGCCGGGGTCGTTGTCCTGGGCGCGATTTTGGCGTGGGGGGCGTATCGCTTTTTGAACGTGGACCTGGCAGGGACAGCAGGGTTGTTTTCCGGAGCAACAACAAACACTCCCAGCCTCGGCGCCGCGCAGGAGGCCCTCCGGCGTCTGCCCGAGGTCACGCGCGAGATGCTGACCACCCCGGCCCTGGCCTATGCGGTGTCCTATCCGTTCGGCGTGGTGGGCATCATTCTGGCGATGCTCGTGCTCCGTGTGGCACTGCGGATTTCGGTGAAGGAGGAGGAGAAATGTTTTCGCGCCGAGCGCGCGCTTTTGCACCCGCAGCTCGAGACGCTGCACGTGCGGGTGACCAATGCCAACCTCGAAGGGATGGAGCTGGCGGCGGTGCCGGGGCTGGAAGGCTCAGGGGTGGTGGTGTCGCGCATCCAACGCGAGGGGAGCATCTCAGTGGCGCGTTCGGACACGCGATTGCGCACTGGAGACATCCTGCTGGCAGTGGGCCCTCCCGCCGCCGTGGAGAACTTTCGCGTGGTGGTCGGTGAATCCAGCAAGGTGGATCTGCGTGCGAACCCGGACGGCCTCGAAGTGCGGCGCATTGTCGTCACACGAAAAATTGTGATCGGAAGGACGCTGGCCAGTCTCGGCATGGAGGCCTCCGGCGGTGTCCGTTTCACGCGGATGAGCCGCTCGGAAATTGACCTGCCCGACCCCATGAACCGCCGCCTCCAGGCGGGAGATGTCCTCACGGCGGTCGGCGACCCGGCGGCACTGGACGAGGCGGCCCGCGGCCTCGGCAACTCCATGAAGGATTTGAACGCACCGCAGATGATCCCGCTTTTTGTGGGGATTGTTCTCGGGGTGGCCCTGGGATCGCTTCCCGTCTTCATTCCCACCATGCCCGCCCCGGTGAAACTGGGTCTCGCCGGCGGCCCCCTGATCGTCGCCATTCTGCTGAGCCACATCGGACGCATCGGCCCCATGGTCTGGTACATGCCCCCCAACGCGAACGCGATGCTGCGCGAACTCGGCATCGTACTCTTCCTCTCGGTGGTCGGACTGAAAGCCGGCGGTCAATTCCTCGAAACATTGCTTGTCGGCGATGGCCTGCGATGGCTGCTCTGCGGCGCGGCCATCACCCTGCTCCCCCTCCTCGTCGCAGGAATTATCGGACGACTCTTCTTGCGACTAAACTACCTCACCCTGACCGGCGTGCTGGCCGGAAGCATGACCGACCCGCCCGCACTCGCCTTCGCCAATTCCACCACCTCCACCCCGGCACCCGCACTGGCTTACGCCACCGTCTACCCTCTCACCATGCTCCTGCGCGTGATCGCCGTCCAAATCCTCATCCTCGCCACAGGCGGATAAAATCCCCGAAGCCGCAGCGGGCGCCTTCACCTTCCACAGGAGGGGAAACCCCATTCCTCCCATTCCTCCCACCAAGGTAGGCAAGGATGTCGCGTTGGGCCTGCTTCCCGAGCTTCCGGAGTTCCTTCAAAGCCCGTTCGTCAAATCTATAGACCCAGATCAGGGGTTGCTCGGTCGGATTTGACGTGCGGGCTTCCCGAGTGCAATACTGTTGTTTTTCTATGTCCATCTGGCAAACCGCACACAAACACATCCAGGATTTGGTGGCCTACGAACCGGGCAAGCCGGTGGAGGAGCTGGCCCGCGAGATGGGCATGGCCGCCTCGGATATTATCAAGCTGGCCTCGAATGAGAACCCGCTGGGCCCATCACCGCTCGCCCTGGAAGCCATGCGGGACGCGCTCGGTCGCTCGCACTTTTATCCCGACGGGGGCGGGTGGGCATTGCGCGGAGCCATCGCGGCCCGGCTTGGGCTCGAGCGCGCGAATGTCGTCCTTGGGAATGGATCGAATGAGATCATCGAGTTTGCGGGGCACGCTTTTCTGAGTCCGGGAGACGAGGTGATCACAGCCGGACACGCCTTTGCGGTCTATGGTCTGATGGCGCAATTGTTTGGCGCGAAGACCCTCGCCGTGCCGGATCCGGGGTTTGTCCATGATCTGTCGGCCATGCGGGCGGCGATCACTCCCAAGACACGCCTGATTTTTATCGCCAATCCCAACAACCCGACCGGAACGTCCGTCGGTCAGGAGGAGATTGACCGCTTCATGGACGGCCTGCCCGGGCATGTACTCGTCATTTTTGATGAAGCCTATTTCGAGTTTCTCGACACGCCGCCGGACGTTCTGAAATATGTTCGCGAGGGGCGTCCGGTGGTGGTCATGCGAACCTTCTCAAAAATCCAGGGGCTGGCGGCGCTGCGCATTGGCTACGGGCTGGCTCCGGAGCCGCTGGCCAACACCCTACAAAAAACCCGTCAGCCCTTCAATGCCAACGCGATTGCGCAAGCGGGTGCGCTGGCGGGACTGGCGGACGAGGAACACATGCAGCGCACACGCGATCTGACCCGTGAGGGCCGGAAGTTGATCGAGGAGGGCTTCACGCAACTCGGTCTCGAGTTTGTGCCTGGCACGGCCAATTTTGTCCTGGTGAACGTGGGAGATGGGGATGCGGTATTCCAGAGGCTGCTCCGACGGGGGGTCATCGTCCGGGCCATGCGTTCGTACCATCTGCCCGGGTGGATTCGTGTCTCGGTTGGGACGATGCCGCAGAACCGGCGCTTTCTCGCCGAGCTGCCGACCGCGCTCGCTCCCCACGAAGGTTAGCACTTCTTTATGGCGCGCATCTCCGAGGAAACCATTCGGCGTGTTGCGGAGGCCACCGATATTGTCGCGCTGATCAGCTCGTATTTTCCACTCAAGCGGGCGGGAAGCAACTACCGCGCCCTCTGCCCGTTTCACAACGAAAAGACCCCCTCGTTTATGGTCACGCCCGCACGACAGAGTTTCCGCTGCTTTGGCTGCGGGGCGGGAGGAGGGGTTTTCCGGTTTGTCATGGACTACGAGCACCTTCCGTTCGCAGAGGCGGTGCGCCGCCTCGCCGCCCGGGCCGGAGTGGCCGTCGTCGAGGAATCCGGCGGCGCGGCAGCGGACGACCGGGCCCATTATCGGCGGCGGCGGCTCCTCGCTCTCCACGCGGAAGCCAGCGCATGGTTTCACCAAAACCTGCTCGAGTCGCCGGAGGCCGCCGCCGCCCGCGCCTATGTCGCCCGGCGCGGACTGGGCAGCGAAACCATCGCCACCTGGAAAATTGGCTACGCTCCGAATTCGTGGGATGCACTCCTCGGGATGCTCCAAGAAAAAAAATTCACGCGCGAGGAAATGGCCCAGAGCGGTCTGACCTCGAGCAGGGAGGGAGAGGAGCAGGCGGGGCGCGGACGCCTCTACGCGCGCTTTCGCGGGCGGCTTATGTTTCCCATCAACAACGACTACGGGGAAGTCATCGCCTTTAGCGGACGCCTCCTTGACGAAGACGCGAAGGCAGCCAAATACGTCAACTCCCCCGAGACCGCACTTTTCACCAAGGGACGCGTCCTGTTCGCACTCGATAAATCCAAACGCGCACTCATCGAAGCCGGAGAAGCCATTGTCTGCGAAGGGCAGATTGATGCCATCCGCGTCTTCGAGGCCGGGGTGAAAAACGTCATTGCCCCGCAGGGCACCGCGTTCACCCCCGAGCAGGCGCGTCTGCTCTCGAGATTCGTCAGCTCGGTCATCCTGTGCTTCGACTCCGACAAGGCGGGGCAGGAGGCCTCTTCGCGTTCGCTGCCTGCATTGCTTGAGAATGGGCTTTCTGTTCGGATCGCGCGACTTCCCGAGGGGAGCGATCCCGACTCGATGATCCAGGAGCGCGGTGTCGGGGAGTTTCGGACACTGGTCGCACAGGCTCCTGATTTTTTTGACTATGCGGTGGGGCGTGCGCGCGCGGCGGGCGTCCTGGAAAGCCCATCCCGTACGGCAGCGGTCACGAAGAAGCTCGGCGGCTGGATTGCCCTCATCAAGGATCCGGTGGCCCGGGATGCGGTCATTGGCCGGGCCAGTGCGCAATTGGGTGTGTCGTTGGAATCCATCCGGGCGCAAATGCGGCAGGCCGGCCCGACCGGGAGCAGTACTTCTCGCCTGTCCCAGGAGAACGCGCCTGCTGAGGAGCCGCCGTTGCTGCTCTCGGAAGCCATGAAAACGCTTTGCCGTCATGCGCTCATGGACGCGGACTCTCGCGCATGGCTTGCGGAAAAC
>JAJTZA010000067.1 GCA_021463905.1 Terrimicrobiaceae bacterium
CAGATCCAAACCGGATGGCTCGATCCGAAAATTCAGGGTCTCCGGCTGGAAGCGCCTGCCACCGCAGTCCGGGCAGGGGGTGTACGCACGATATCGGCTGAGCAACACCCGAACGTGCATTTTGTAAACGCGACCTTCCAGCCAGTCAAAATAGCCTTTGACGCCATACCAGCCCCCCGCTTCCCAAACCTCCTCCGGCGAGCCAGCGCCGCCATCGCCATGAATGACCCAGTCCTGGTCCGCCGCAGACAGCTCCGCGAATGGGCACCGGACATTCACTCCCCGCTGCCGCGCCGCGCGGAGCAAATCGCGCTGACATTCCTTCGCGCTGCTTGTCTGGAACGGCTTGACGACTCCGCCCTGGATCGAGAGCTTCCGGTCGGGCAGCGCCTTATGCCAGTCAATGCCCATCACCCGCCCAAAGCCCCGGCACGTCGGACAGGCGCCCAGCGGGTTGTTGAAAGAAAACAGACCGGGGGAGGGTGCGCGAAAAGTCCGGTCGCAGTGCGCACAATGCCACCCCGAAGAAAAGGGGTGCCCGCGTTCTCCATCCCACGCTTCCAGCCGGCCATGACCCAGCCGCAAGGCGGCCTCGACCGCCTCGCGCATCCGGGAGCGATTCTGCGGCAGAACCTCGATCCGGTCCTGAATGACAGCCACCCTGCCAGGCAGCCGTGCCTGCGAGGGGGCTTCATCCGTGCGCAGAACCTTTCCATAGAGCAGAACGCGCAGGTATCCCTGCTGGTTCAGGAAGCTGAAAAAATCGGCTGGTGGCGTCCCCTCGGGCACCTCCACCGCAAAAGTAATCAACACCGGTTGTGAAACAGACAGCCGCAAAATCTGACTGGCAATTTCCGCGACCGATTCCGGCTTTACGACCCCACCACACTCCGGGCAATGGCATTGGGCCGTGCGCGTAAAGAACAGCTTCAGGTAGTCGTTGATTTCCGTGATCGTGCCCACCGTTGAGCGGGTCGTTCGCACAGTGTTGGTCTGCTGGATGGCGATGGCCGGCGGGATGCCCTCGATGGAATCCACGCGCGGCTTGTCCATGCGTTCGAGGAACTGCCGGGTGTAGGGGCTGAACGTCTCGACATACCGCCGCTGACCCTCCGCGTACAGCGTGTCAAATGCCAGGCTCGACTTGCCACTCCCGCTTGGCCCGGTGACCACAATCAACCCGCCCAACGGCAAGTCGAGGTCAATCCCGCGCAAATTATTCTGGCGCGCCCCGCGCACCCGCATCTCAGACATAGGCAGGTACCCTCTCCCGAAGGGAGCCTCCTGCGAAGGAAGAAATTCCAAAAAATTAAGGACCGGGTGGGGGCGCGGGCTTCTTACGGGTACTTTCTGATTGGCTCGCGCTGCATTTTCACGTCATGGTGGCGCGGGATGACGACAGTGCGCAAAGGCATTATTTTGGCGGGCGGTTCGGGGACGCGTTTGCATCCTCTGACGCTGGCGGTGAGCAAGCAGCTCATGCCGATCTACGACAAGCCCATGATTTACTATCCGATTTCCGCGCTGATGCTGGCCGACATCCGCGAAATTTTGGTGATTTCCACGCCCGGAGATTTGCCGTCATTCGAGCGTCTGCTGGGTGATGGCCGGCAATTGGATCTCCAGTTTTCCTATGCCGTGCAGCCGTCGCCGGACGGCTTGGCGCAGGCACTGGTGATTGGGAGGGAATTTTTGGGTGGTGCCTCTTCGGTCTTGGCCTTGGGTGACAATCTTTTCTTTGGAAATGAATTTGGTCGGATCCTGGCCGATGCCGGGCAGGAGGGTTTGGGTGCGACGGTTTTTGCCTGTGAGGTGTCGAATCCTTCCAGCTATGGGATTGTGGAATTTGATGCTGGTGGTCGGGCACTGCGGCTTGAGGAAAAGCCCGAGCATCCCCGCAGCCGCTGGGCGGTGCCGGGATTGTATTTTTACGATGGGCGGGCGCCGGAGTTTGCGGCGGCTCTGAAGCCCTCGGCGCGCGGAGAGTTGGAGATCACCGACCTGAACCGCTGTTATCTGGAGGAGGGCACACTCCGCGTGAAAAAGCTCGGGCGCGGGACAGCCTGGCTCGATACCGGCACCCACGACTCGCTCATCGAGGCGGCCCATTTTGTGCAAACCATCCAGAAACGGCAGGGCCTGCGCATCGCCTGCCTCGAAGAAATTGCCCTGCAAAAAGGCTGGCTCAGCGCGGAAGACCTCGCGCGATGCGCTGCCTCTCTGGGGAAATCAAGCTATGGGGAATACCTCCTCCAAGTCGTCGAAAGGCTTGCGGAGACATGAACCTTCTGGTCACAGGCGGCGCGGGGTTTATTGGCGCAAATTTTGTCCGCTACTGGCTGGACGCGCATCCGGGCGATCGGGTGACCGTCCTGGACGCGCTCACCTATGCCGGCAACCGATCGAGTCTTCCTCTCGGCCATCCGTTGCTGGAACTGGTCGTGGGAGACATTGGCGACGAAGCCTTGGTTGATGAGGTGATTGAGAGGACATCCTGCGAACTCATTGCGCATTTTGCCGCCGAGAGCCATGTGGATCGCTCGATCACAGGCCCGGCGGCGTTTTTGCGTACCAACATCATGGGTACCCACGTGTTGCTCGAGGCCGCCCGCCGCCACAAGGTGCGCTTTCATCACATCTCGACCGATGAAGTGTATGGATCGCTGGAACCCGAGGCACCCCCGTTTCGCGAGGACACCCCCTTTGCGCCCAATTCGCCCTATTCGGCCAGCAAGGCGGCTTCCGACCACCTCGTGCGGGCCTATGTTCACACCTATGGGCTTGTCGCCACCACGAGCAACTGCTCAAACAACTACGGCCCGTATCAGTTCCCCGAAAAATTGATTCCGCTTTGTGTCACCAACCTGCTGAAGGGTCTCGCCCTGCCCGTCTATGGGGATGGCCGGAACGTACGCGACTGGCTCTATGTCGAGGACCATTGCCGTGGCATTGACCTCGTGATTGCCAGAGGCCAGCCAGGAGAAACCTACAACCTCGGCGGTTGTAATGAATGGAAAAATCTCGACCTTGTGCGCGAGGTGTGCGCCGTGGTGGATGCGGAATTTGCCGCGCAACCCGCGTGGAAGGACAAGTATCCATCCGCCCCTCCCGCCCAAGACCTCCCCAGCGAGTCCCTGATCACCTTTGTCAAAGACCGTCCAGGCCACGACCTCCGCTACGCCGTGGACACACGCAAGGCGCAGTCCGAAGTCGGCTACACCCCCCGCCATGCCTTCCCGGAGGGTCTCCGCAAAACTGTTCGCTGGTTCCTCAATCATGAAGCATGGTGGCACCCACTCCTGGCCCAACGCCCCTGACCCCACACGCGGACAGCCTCGCTTCGCGTGACTGTGTCGTCCGCTGATCCCTGAAAATCCCAACCCCACGGCCGCCCCCGCCAGGCTAATCTCATGATGCGACTGCCAACCCCCCGTCAAGGGATTGTCCTTGACGGGCAGTCTGCACCGATTAGTAATCACAACATTGTGACAAACAACTGTTCTTCAGCCGGGTCTCAGAAGCGGCTTCCCGTGAAATTGCCTGCATGTGGGATGTTTGTGGGCACGGGGATTATGAACTCGGTACCGGATTATTTGGTGTGTTCGGGGCGCACGCATACGACATGGGTGCCGCAGTTGTATTCGCCTGTCGAGTTGCTGGATAAAATCCTCGAGGACAATCAGGGGAATCTCGTTCAGTATTGGGGGTTCAGTGGCGGGCAATCTCCGGTGACCTTTGCCCGGCACTATGCGTTGGAGGATATTGGTCTGGTTCCGCCCATTCCGGATTGGGAGAGCGGCCAGAATCTTAAAATCACGGATTGGGTGAATCCCGCTGATTACAAAGCTCGAAATGGCGCTGGGGTGCTCAAGCTGATCCGCGAGGCGCGGACGCGGGGGCTGGCCATCGCTTTGCTCTATACCGAGTCGGCACCGGAATGGTCGCGGCAGTTTCAGGAAGCGGGCGGAGAGCTTTATTTTGGCTATGATTTTGGCGAACGGTTCACGTTCAATCTGGATGAAAAGCATTTGAAGGGTGGGGCGCTAGATTCCGTAACCCTGCGGACGCTCGCCGATGACCTCATGGCGCGGGTGGGCGAGCATGTGAGTGCGCGTCATGCGACCGGATGGGGGAATGTGGCGGCGACGAGCAGCAACTTTCATTTGGATTACGAGGTGGCGGCGGGAGCGGACATCCCAATGACCGAAGACTTTGCCTTTAAGCATTTGAATGTGTCATCGGCGCTCTCCCGTGGGTTGGTGCGTCAGTACAATTTGCCGTTGTGGGGGGCGCATCTGGCGCATGAGCACTACTCGTGGATTCCCTATGCAAGCAAACACAAGTTTCCGTTGTTGCGGGCCGCGATGTATCAGAAGTATCTGACCGGAGCCAAGGCCATCATCAACGAAAGTGGCGGCTGGTATCTCGAAGCGCAGTTGGTTACTGATTCGCCAATGTTTGAGACTCCGCGGGTCGAGATGGGCCCGATCCATAACCGCGACCCTTATGTCATCGCGCCGTTCGTGGAAGAGGCCCGTCAGACCTACCACAAAATCAATTACCATTCGCCGGTGGCCCGGAGCTACCGGAAGGAGATCTCGGACTTTTACGATTTTGTCAAAGCGAACGGAACCCCGGAGGGGCAGCCGGAAACGACGGTGGCTCTCATCAAAGGCAACCTCGATCTGGGGGGTGCGAGTTATCATCCGAACGATGCGATTGCCGGCATGTTCACCCTCGCGGAACGCAACCCGCATTGGTTTAACGGCCAGCCCGAGCGCGGCTGGGACATTGCCTTCCGGGTCTTCTATCCGAAGCCTCCCGTCCTTGCGCCCTGGCAGAACCACTTCCTCTCCGGTTCGCCGTACGGTCAGGTGGACATTACGAGTTTTGCCAATGACGCCGTGGATGCAGGGTTTCTCTCGGCCCATTACAAGGCCCTGCTTTTCACGGGATGGAATACGGCTTCGGATAAACAATACGCGGAATTGCTTCGCTTTGTTCAGGCTGGCGGGACGCTCTTTGTCTCCCTCCCGCACCTCTCCACAAACACCACCCGCAATTATGCCTCGTTTGGAGTGGAGGAACTCGTTCATGGCGGCGATTTTTCCGACCTGTGCGGCGTGAAGGTGAAAGGCAGGGGCCGCCGGTTTTATTGGGCCACTTCCCCCGATTACGAGGGCCGTCATGGCAAGGGAGAACTCGGATTTGAGTTCCCGAGACGCTTTGGCACCCTCCAGGTTTGCATGGGGGACATCGAAATTACGGACTCCGGGATCGAAACGCTCGCGGTGGATGATGAGGAAATGGCTCCGGTTCTCCTGCGCCGCCGCTGCGGTCAAGGGACGGTCTATTTCCTGAATACCTGGGCGTATCCCGGCGCGACGGATGCCGACTTTGGCCCCGGCGCAACCGTGGATTCCCCGGGACTGGCCGGTTACGTGTACCGTCATATCGCCCGACAAAACCGCCCTTCCGTCTGGATTTCCGATGACCGGCAGGACGCGGGGGCTGAGTGCGCATTCATCAACTACTCCCATTTTCCCAAGGACGGAACCGTCTGCCTGCACAACATTGATTTTGATCATCCGCACCGTTTCTTCCTTCATGCGGAGGAAAAGGTTCTACCGTTGGAGGTTGCTCCCGGCGAGTTCCGACGGCTCGATCTATCTTCAAAATTCTAAAAACACGTATCTTGAAAAGCTCCATGAAAACACCGCATCCTCAACACTCCTCCTTTTGGAAAAAAATTATACCCATGATCCTTCTTCCTCTTTCGAGCGCCTTGGCGGACTATTCTGTGACCACCGATTTTCCGGGTGGCAATGCCATGATTGAACAGTCCGGTGAGGATACGATTCGCATTACTCCTGACCTTCGCGACACGACCACAGCTTGGTTTTATTGGTATGTTGCGGTGAAGGGCGCGGAAGGAAAGACGCTCCATTTTGAGGTGCAGCGCGTTGCGGGCGAAAGCAGCATGGGCGCTCGCGGACCCGGGGTGAGTGTGGATGGCGGAAAGACATGGAAATGGTTGGGGAGCGATGCTTTTAAGGAAGATGATAAAAAAGCGGAGTTTTCCTACACCTTTGGCCCGCAGGACAAAGACGTGCGCTTCTCCGTGGGCATGCCTTATGTTCCTGAAAATCTGACACAGTTTTTGAGTGCCCACAAAGGCAACCCGTTTCTCCAGCAAAAAGTCCTGACCAAAAGCAGCAAGGGACGCGACGTGCCGCTTCTGATTTTTTCCAATCCGGCCCGTAAGGCACCCTACACAGTGGCCATCACGGCCCGCAACCATGCCTGCGAAATGATGGGCAGCTATGTGCTGGAGGGGATCATGGAAGGCCTCCTGGCCGAGGATGCCCAAGGCAAATGGCTGCGCGACAATGTGGATTTCTTTATTGTCCCCTTCGCGGACTATGACGGGGTTGCGGATGGGGATCAGGGAAAAAACCGTGCTCCTCATGACCATAACCGCGACTACGGCGACGAGACCATTTATCCGGAGATTGCGGCCATCAAAGCGCAGCTTCCGGCATGGAGTGCCGGTCGCCCCCTGGTGTTTTTTGACCTGCATGACCCGGCACTCAAAGGCGAGTACTTTGAGACCCTCTTCTTCCTTGAAAACCTGAACGAGTCGCTCAATGCCCCTCTGGAGCGGTTTGTGTCACTCGTCGAGCGGGACGGTCAGGGGCTTATCCGCGTGAGTCCCAATATGATCATGAAGCATGGTACCGGATACAACAAAAAAACCTCAGAGGACGGGCCGCCCCTCCATGCGTCGGGTTGGGCAGGCCAGCTTCCCAATGCGATTCTCTCCACCACCGTGGAATTGGCCTACGCCAATGTGAGCGGCTATGAAGTCACTGCCGAATCCGCCCGCGAATTGGGTCGCGACATGGCCTGGGCATTGGTGCCCTTCCTGCAAGAATCCAAGAAACCATGATATTTTATGAAGAAGCCAACTGTCACATTATCCGCATTCCTCGCCCTGGGCGTTTTAAGCATGAGTTCCTTGCGTGCCGATTACACGGTGCCCATCGCCGACCCGCCTTTTTCCTTGGGAAAATCCATAATTGGGATCGAGGGATGGGAGCACCGGGTGGATGCGCATAAAAATGAGGATGCGGCTCGATTGGCGCGTGTTCGATGGGATGAGGGTCGTCCGGCCATTATTCTCTCCGGAGCTTCGATAAAAAACGATTTTCCCAAAACCGAAGGCTCCAAGGCGCGTGTGAGCCTGCGAGTGGCCTTTTTATTCCCTCAGGCCAATATCGAGCTACAACAGTTCCGGCTTCTCATTGGAGGTGCGCCATTCCCGGAGATTGTCTTTCAGTCCAACAAGGATGGCGGTCTTGGGATCGGCGATGGCACAGGGCGCAAGATGGATGTGCTTGTGCCTTACAGCGAGGTGAAATCCCGCAGTTACTACACGATCACGGTGTTGGTGGATTACGATCAAATGGCCTATGATGTGACGATTTCCGGAGTGAAGGCGGACGGCTCGCCCCTCAACTTCGAGCGCAAGGGCGTGGGCTTTGAATCCACAAACCCCGGCATGCAGGGGATGGCCATTATCACAGCGAACAGCGTGCGCTCATACATCAGCCAGCTCTCCATCGAGTCTCTGTGAGTTCTTGAAGCTCCGCCAGGCTCATGATCCGAGCATCGCAACACACTCCTCAGACGGGTTTCTGTTTTCCGGTGGATTTCTGGCGGGGGTTGTCGGTCGGGCGGGTGTTCCTGGCCGCTTCCGCAGCACTCGAAGTCCGGAGAATGACGTGTGACGGAAAGAGAACCTCCTTCGCCATGGGTGCCTGCGGATCCTTCAGCCGCTGAAGCAAAAGCCGCATGGCTTCCGCACAGATTTTCTCAATGTCCTGTTCGGCTGTGGTAATTCCGAAAGCCGGAAACGTCCCGATGCGGTCGTTATCGTAGCCGGTGATGGCGAGGTCTTGAGGAATGGCGATGCCGTGTTCCAGGCCGGCGGCAATGGCTTCCATCGCATAGAAATCGTTTCGGCAAACGATGGCATCCGGTAGCGGGCCCTGCGAAAACAGCCGCGAGCAGAGATGGTACACGGGTTTGTCCACTGCGGCATAGAGCTTCGCGTCCTGCTCGACCGTCAGGCCCCAATGCCCGCTCCCACGCTCCGCCACCCAGCGCGGCCAGGATGAAAAAAATTCCTCCTCTTGAAGGAGCGTCCATGTCCCGTGTCGCCGACAGGCCCGCTGAAAGCCAGTAACCCGCTGGCTCCAGCTCAGCGGACGCTGGGACGTCGGCAGCCCGGAAAATCCCTCCATGAGCTGAAGGATGAGGCGATTCCCGGAGGCGAAAAGCTGATCGGTCATTGTCTCAACCGCATCGGTTGCATTGTTGCTCACCAGTGGGGCATTGCAGCGGCGCTCGCCATTGACGAGGACAACGGGGATGCCCGCCCGCAGGAGGTCGTCAATGTGCTCGTCCTCGAAAGTCGCCTGAATGTGTGAGATGAGGATTCCCTCGACGCGTGAGCGGATCAGCTCCGCAATCGTGCGGTCCACATTGCCATCGTGCCAGTTCATGTCCACGGCCAGGTAGTCGTAGCCGGTTTTTTGCAGCAACCGGGCGAGGGTCTGGTTGGTCTTGCGGGCGGCCTCGATGCCCGCGCCAAAATGGACGATGGCAATCAGGTTGCTCCGTCCGGATTTCATCATCTGTGCGCCGCGATGCGGGCGGTAGTTGAGGTCGCGTGCGATTTGCTCGACCCTCCTCCGGGTGCTCTCCCGGTAGCGATCCGTCCGCTTGCCGCCGAGAATGTGCGAGACCGTTTCGCGCGAAACTTTGGCCAGATCCGCCACCATCTGCAGGGTGGGATGGCCGGTGGGGTTTGGCGGCTTGCTCATAAGCCTCCTCTGGAGTGACGGGCTTTTCGGGGGCACATCATCCCGGGGAAGGCCCGATGGGAATGTTTCAGAGCGTGCATAAACATTCGTTTTCTATGAGAAAAAATCATACAGAAATCCCTGCATTCCGACAAGCGCGAAGCAGGACATGGGGGATATTCCGAATCCTGACTGTCTTTCAGCGGGGGGCTGTGATAACCGTTTTGAATGAAAACACCGCAGAGTGGGGCGGCGCGGTCGGGCGATCGGGGGCAAACCACGCCTCGTTGGCCGAGGTCTGTTCGTCGTTTGGCGTGGGTGGCTGCGATCCTGTTCTTGCTGGGAATCGGGTTGCGTGCGGTGTTGCCAACGCTCGTGGAACGCGCGGTGGCCGGAGGATCCCGACATTTCCTTGGGTTGCCGGCCCGGATCGGGAATGTGGATTTTTCATTTTGGAATGGCTCTCTTGTTTTGGAGGACGTGAGCGTGGGGGCGCTTCCCGATGGTGTGCCGTTCAGTCAGGCGGTTCTGCGTCCGCCCGACGGCGGTTCCGACCCGCCCCTGCTGCATTGTGAGCGGCTGGATCTGCGCTGGTCGTGGAGCGGGCTCTTCCAGAAGAAGCTGCGTCTGAGAGAACTCACGGTGACGGGCCTCTCCCTGCGGGTGTTGAGGGAGGCGGATGGAACCCTTGATCCGTTGCGTCACGCCAAGCCATTGGCCAGACCGTCTTCTCCACAAACTCCCTCCTCCCAAACTGCCTCCGAGCCGTGGCCGGTCGAGATCGGACGCTTCACCCTCCTTCAGCCAAGCCTGATGCTCGTGGATGCTTCCCATGGAAAACCATTGCTGGAATTTTCCCTGGAGAGTTTCGAGGTCAGTGACGCGGCGGTGCATGGGGACGATGTGGGATTCGGGGCGGTCGCAATTCGCGCGCCCGTGCTGCGGGTGCAACACGAGCTGGCTTTGACGACGCCGCCTGTCGGAGCGCAGGCAGACAGCGCGAAGGATGCTCCCCCTTCCGCCAACCCCGGGTTTCGTATTCAGAAAATTGACATGGAGCGTGCAAAGTTCACCTGGCTGGGACAGGAAGGCTCGGTGGATGTCCTCCTGACCTTGAGGGCCAGCAACATCACAGCAGAACAGGGCAAGCGGTTTCCCATTGATCTGGCTCTGCAGATTGGCTCCGGAAAAATTGGGCTGGTTGGTGATGCGGGAATCCTCCCTCCTTTTTACAAGGGTCGTGTGACGTGGGAAGGCGTTTCGTTGCCGCCGGTGCTTCTTGCAGCTCAGCCCGATATGGCGGCGTGGTTGCGCACGGCGGAAACGAGCGGAAAGATGGAATTGACGGCAGACCCCGCTGGAGTGCAGGGGCCTTCCTCCCTGCGCTTGTCCGGACAGATGGCACTCAGCGGACTTGCCATCGCGGATCCCGGTGGCAAGGAAGTGTTTTTTGGGTGGAAGAGCCTGGACATCGTCATGAAAGATCTCACGGTGCCCCTGCCGGAGGAGGGCAAGCCGCCGCGCACGATCAAAGCCGCCTTGGAACGCATCAGCCTTGCGGAACCAGTGATCCGCTACACGAATCCGTCGCCATCCCTGCAAGCCTTCGGAGCCGATGCGGGTACACAGATCCCCGCTTCCGCTCCCTCCGGCTCCCCTTCCCATTCACCCCCTGAACCCACTGCAGCACAGAACTCCTCGCCGAACCCCATGGAACTTTCCGTCGCGCTGTTTGAGCTGAGTGGAGGTAAAATGGAAGTGCGCGACACGCTGACTTCGACCACAACCACGCTGAGTGACGTGGCGGTCAAAACTCGCGACATCCGGTTTCCGCAGCAGACATTTTCCGCGCTCTCCCTGCTGGCGACACTGCCGACCCAATCCCAGCTCTCCGTGGAGGGCCACTTGGAGTCGGGACAGACGGGGGAGTTTTCCATCACCCTGCAGGATCTGGATTTGCCGGCATTCAGTTCGTATGCGCAGGGGGCAGGGGTGGCACTGGAGTCCGGAAAGTTCTCGCTCAAATCCCGCCTGAAAACACGCGGGAAAGTGATTCACGCAGAGAACGAAATCGTTCTTAACAAGCTCGCGGTATCGCTGAGCGATCCCGATTGGTTTGCCAGGGAGTTTGGCGTCCCTCTCAACCTTGCCCTGGCGCTATTGCGCGATCATGCCGGCGACATCAGGCTGGCGATTCCGGTGCGGAGCGATGAGCAGGGAACCACCATTTCTGTGGGAACGCTCATTGGCTCCGCTCTGAAGGCGGCGATCCTGGGCGCGATCACTTCGCCGTTGAAGCTGGCTGGTGCGGTGTTTGGAGAATCCGACAGACCGGGAACTCCATCCGCTCAGCCCGGAGGAGCCGCACGGGGCATTGCGGGTGTTTCTGCCGCCCCGATCAAAAGCCTGCCAGGCAGCGCGGACATGGACCCCAAGGCGACTGCGCAGATCGGAACCTTTGCAAAATTGCTCACTCAACACCCCGACATGAAAATTGTCCTTCGTGGCCGCATTGGTGCGGAAGACCGTCCGATCCTTGCCGAAGACATCCTGAGAGAACATGTACAAGCCGGCCAGAAAATGCCGGAAGTGTCCGATTCCGGTTTCTTGGCGAGGCGTCGGATCCACCAGTACCTGATACGACGCGCCCGGGGAAAAATCGCTGCGTTGGAAGAAAAAGATCGCAGCCTTTTCGAGCGTTATCTCGCAGCGGTTGAGATCCCCGAGGAACGGCTGAACGCGCTGGCCCGTCAGCGCGCGGAGAGGGTGCGCGACCAGTTGGTGGCCAAAGGTGCCAGGCCTGGGAGCCTGAGCGTGGAAAGCCGTGGCGCAGACGGTGAGGCCGGTATCGAGGTCATCTTCCGTTGATTTCCCCGCACCGTCCGGCACCGTGAAGAAGAAAGCCGGTGTGGTGGGTGGGCTGTTATTTTGCGCCCCAGCCAAAGAGGACGACCGGGATGGTGCGCAGGAGGATGCTGATGTCGAGCCAGAGAGACCAGTTATCAATGTATTCCAGGTCCATGCCGACCCAGTCCTGAAAATTGGTGACGCGGTTGCGTCCGCGGACTTGCCAGAGGCAGGTGAGACCGGGCTTCATGCTCAGACGCCGCCGGTGGCTGGTCATTTCGAATTTTTCGACTTCGTAGAGAGGGAGCGGTCGCGGGCCCACGAGGCTCATCTCACCCCTCAGGACATTCCAAAGCTGCAAAAACTCATCCAGGCTGGTTTTGCGAAGAATGCGTCCCAGCGGAGTGATGCGCGGGTCATTCTCGATTTTGAAGACCGGGCCGGTCATTTGATTGAGCGGCTCAAGATCCTTTTTACGCGCTTCGGCATCTGCGCACATGGTACGGAACTTGAGCATGGTGAAGGGCTTGCCGTGGAGGCCGGCGCGCTGCTGTCGAAAGATGACGGGGCCGCGCGAGGTGATGCGGACGGCCAGTGCGATGGCCAGCAGGAGTGGGGAGAGCAGAAGAAGGAGGGCGAGGGCACCCATGCGGTCCATGCCATTTTTCAGCATGATCATCCAGGAGACCTCCGGCGTGGTGCGAAAGACGAGCATGGGATGACGTCCGAAGCTCTCAAAGGTCGGACGCGCAACCGAGGTGTGGATGAATCCGGCATTGAGCCATGCCTCGACGCCCTCCGCTTCACAGGCCGCAATGGCCTGCTGCGCCTTGTCCATCTCGATATGGTGAAAGACGAGGAGGACGCGCCCGACCGGATGCTTGTGCAGTGCCGCCACGAGATCAGCCACCGGCTGGGTCGAGAGGTCCACCCGATGAACGACTCTCAGCTCAAGCCGCTGCGTGTCGCTCATCGCATCCTCAAACGCCCGCATGGAATCCGGCTCGCCCGCCAGGAGGATCGACTCGCGCACCCCGTTGCGCAAAAGCCGCCGATAATACATCCACGCCACCAGCCGGTCTTTGAGGAGCAGAACAATGGGAGCCAGGGCGCAAAAGAGAATCAGTACGCTCCGGCTTGGGATGGTCAGCCGGAAGAAGAAGGCGGCTGTCCCGAAGAGGAGGACGAGCCAGACCCCCGCGCGTGCTATCTGCTGGATTGAGCGGGTCATCGTCTTCTCGAGGGGGTGATTGTAGAAGCCCTGCAGTTCGAGGAGAAAGGGGCCGAAGGGCATGAGGATGGCCAGCATCCAATAAAAATGCGTGAGCGGCGGAATCTCCCAGAGAGAATCCATGATGATGACGCCCGCAGCGCGGAGCCAGTGGCAAAGTCCAAAGAGAAATCCGAGCAGGAGGGCATCCGTCACCTGATGAAGTTGGATGCGGATTTCCTGCTTGCGGGTATTCATGAAGTTGCTGGTCTTAACGTGGCGAATGTCGTATGTTCGGAGCGTGGCGACAAGCAACAAAACCTTGCGTTTCTCGCAGCCGAATGTGGTGGGCACCCTGCATGAGATGCGCGGGTGGCGGCAGGCGGTGGGAGGATTTTCTCTGGTGGACGTGTTCGAGGTGCGCGGGGATGCGCTGCCGCGTCCGCCGGATGCGGCGACAGTGGCCCGATTGTCGCGTCCCGTGATCCTGACGGTGCGCGATGCTGCGGAGGGCGGTGCGCGTCCGCTCTCCTTGCGCGAGCGCGAGGAGCTTTACCGTGAATTGTTGCCATCCGTGGCGGCGGTGGACATCGAGGCGGCCAATCTGAGGGCGCTCTCCGGCGTGGTTCGGGAGACTCACACCGCCAGGCGGAAGGTGATCGGCTCGTTTCACGACTTTCAGGGAGTCCCTTCAAGGGCGCGTCTGCGTATGATCATTGGCAAAGCCCGCGCATTGGGGGCCGATTGCGTGAAGATCGCGGCCACGCCGCACTCGCCCGCCGAGTTGGTGCGCCTTCTCGAATTGCTGGAGGGTGCCCACCAGGACGCCCCGCTGTCCGTGATGCCCATGGGCCCGTACGGCCGCGCAGCCCGCCTCCTCTTTGCCCTTTGCGGCTCGTGCCTCAACTACGCATGGCTGGGGGCACCCCAGGTGCCCGGTCAGTGGTCGGCCAGGGAATTTTCCCGCATGCTTGCCGCCGCTCAAAAATAAAACAACCCACCGATGTTTCAGCGGAGCTTGCCGCAAA
>JAJTZA010000068.1 GCA_021463905.1 Terrimicrobiaceae bacterium
GACGCGATCTGCAACCATGCAGGTTCCAAACGAAACGGGAGTTCGACAGGCGGCAGAGCCTCCACGTCATTCACAAAGACGGCGAGCTTGTTGTGGCCGGTGAAAACCGCTGTGAGAGAATTCCATTCGCCTGGTTTGAAATTGCTCACTTGAATCGGGCCCATTGGCGCGATCTCCACCCGGTTAGAGTTCTGCCTGCCGGACCAACGGTCGGGAATGATGCGGAGATTTCCCGCCTCATCCAGCAGCACTTCGATCCCCTGGTGTGGGTTGTCTTCACGAATTTCCGTATGGTGTGGCCCGTAGATCAGCAGCCCCCAGCCTCGGTGCTTTCCATTGGAAACCCGAGCCACCACTTCGCAGGCGAAGCCGTTGAAAGCCAACTGACGCGAGGCCCAAGTCCGACCATCCTTGCCCTCAAGAACCAGTTTGCCATCGCGATAATTCGACTGCAAAGAATCGCGGAAAAACCAACTGTCCTTGGGGTTATCAAAGTTGTCCTCGACTAAGGGTGCTCCCTCGGATTTGTCAATGAAGTCCGTGAGCTTTCGCAGGCGAGGTGAGCGGTTCGCTGAAGATTCGGGACCTTCGGGAGGCTGAGACCCGGATTTTCCCTCACTCTCGAAAAAGCCTTTTAAGCGTGGCCAAACACCTCCCTCGGCACGCTGAAACCGTGCGGCAAGCTGGTCCATGAATTCGCCGGGGTCGTAAGCGTCCAAGAGTAATTGTTCCTTTTCCGAAAACCAACGTCCCCCGACCCAATCTTGAGCGGGGCTTTGTGACTCGGCATGGGAGGCACTTGCGGGGGGCGTTTCGGAATTTTCCAGATGCTGGGATTCCGGCGCAAATAAAGACCCCACGGTTCCGCGCATGATCCATGCCGTGGATAAGACCGACACCGCCAAGAGCAGCGAAAAAACAAGGGTGGTGGTAATGGCCGTGCGGTTCCGCCGAATAAATTTGGCCGCGATGTAGGTGCTGGAAGGAGGTCTTGCCGTGACGGGCTTGTTTTCGTGATAGCGGATGAGATCGCGAACCAGATCGTCAGTTGATTGGTAACGCCGCTCCGGCTTTTTCTCCATCGCCTTGTGCGCGATCCAATCCAGCTCGGAGCGGAGGGCTTTGCGCAGAGTCTTGGGAGAATGGTTCCGGTTCGCCGCGATTTGGAAGGCTTTGCCGGCGGGCAGATATTGCAGACGCAGCGATGGACGGGGCGGATCCACATCACAAACAATGCGTCGAATTTCCGAAATATCTTTTCCAGAAAAATCGAAGGGAGGCAGGCCGCAGAGCAATTCGTAGAGCAAGGTTCCGATTCCGTAGATGTCGGTGCGGGCATCAATCTTTGCACCATTTCTCCCCGCCTGCTCGGGGCTCATGCAGTACGGAGTGCCCACCAACTGATCGGCAATGGTGAAAAGCGTGTCATCCGTGAGCCTGCCTTCGAATGCCTTCGCCACTCCGAAATCTATCACCTTCACCACAGACTCATTGCAACCGGCGACAAGAATATTGCTCGGCTTGATGTCGCGATGGATCACGCCTTTCTGGTGGGCGTGGCCCATGGCCTCGCAAACCCAGGTCACCAGCGCGATGCGATCCCTGATGGAAAGCTGATGTTCGTCGCAAAATTCCGTGATGGGAATTCCCTCCACCATCTCCATAACAAAATAGGGACGGCCAGTCGGAGTAGAGCCCGCATCATAAACCCGGGCGATATTTGGATGCTCCATGCGGGCCAGAGCCTGACGCTCCGCCGCAAAACGGGCCAACACCTCGCGGGTATCCATTCCGGGTTTGATCAGTTTGAGAGCCACCAGACGCTCGATCGGCTCGGTCTGTCGGGCCTTCCAGACCACACCGAATCCCCCTTCGCCAAGGGGTTCGATCAACTCATACGGGCCGATTCGGTCACCCGGCTTCGCCCCCGCCAAACCGTAAAATTCCTCCAGCGGGCGAGTGGACGTTTCAAAAAAATTGTCAGCAGACGAGTGTTCCTCCAACTGCCTAATAACCTCGGCTCGCAAGGTTTCATCTCCCGCGCACTGGGTCTCGAGGAACACCTCCCGCTCATCGGCGGGGAGTTCCAGAGCTTCCAGAGCGATTTCTTGCGCGTTCATTCGTGAGGGGAATCAGGAGGTGGACACACGTTCAGCTTGCTCCCTGAATTTTCTGAAAGAGCCAGAGCTTGGCCTGATTCCAATGACGACGGACGGTCTTTTCATTCATCTCCATCATCGAAGCGATCTCCTCATTCCCCATTCCGCAGAAGAACCGCAGCTTCACAATTTCCGCCTGCTCGGGGTGGGCGGCTTCGAGTTCCGCCAGTGCCTCGTGGATGGCAAGCACCCGCTCATCGGTGGGTGGTTCCGGGATTTCGATTTCCGCAATGTCAAGGGGCTGCTCCCCGGCACCCCGTTTTGCAGCCAACCGACGGCGGGCCCGTTCCACGAGAATCCGCCGCATGGCCTCGGAGGCTGCCGCAAAAAACTGCGCCTGATCCCGCCACTGAGTCGGTGCCGAGCGGATCCAGCCGCATCCATGCCTCATGAACCAAGACGGTGGCATTCAGCGTAACCCCCGGTCGTTCCGTGCTCATCTTCGAGCGGGCCAGCGATTTCAGCTCACCGTAAATCCTGACGACAAGAGCTCCCTGTGATTCGCCTTCACCTGAAAAGTGGATTGTTTTCGATTGCATCAGATGATCTTGAAGTGTTCTGAGTTTGCGTCACTTGGTCAAACCAAAGATAGATGGTGCAAAAAGGAAATTGCGGCGCGTCCCAGTTTGCCATTTGATGCGCACATGAGTATTTCCGCCATTGATGGCCTCAGGGCCCGGCGTCCGCATCTGTTTCAATCGCCGGAATTTTGGCGTTCCCGCTGGGAGCATGTGGTGCGGCAGGCGGAAAGCGTTGCCTGCGGACAGGCTCAAGAGATTGGTGAGAGCGCAAGCGGACGCAAAATTCCGGCATTTTTTTACGGGGCCTTCGAGCCGGTGTCTCCGACGGCCACGATTTCCAGCGCGATGGCCTCGGATCGTCCTGGTGCCTTCTATGCGCCTTCGCAGCGAAAAACCCTCTCGCTTGCGCTCATCGGCTCGATTCATGGCGGAGAAACCGAGGGCATCGCCTGC
Source organism: Terrimicrobiaceae bacterium (assembly GCA_021463905.1). Taxonomy (GTDB): domain Bacteria; phylum Verrucomicrobiota; class Verrucomicrobiia; order Chthoniobacterales; family Terrimicrobiaceae; genus JAJTZA01. The sequence goes on from JAJTZA010000068.1 coordinate 3,134, forward strand.
TGTCTGAGTCTCCTCCGGCTGCTCGAGACCGGTCGGGATTGGCGGGGTCAACCCCGGCCCGCATTGCTGGATAAAATGAGCCGTGTTCGTCTGAGCATTGTCCCGTGTCTGAACCCAGACGGGCGCATCGCCGCAGGCGTGGATCATTTATGCGGTGGCGAGCTGGAGGATCTGTTTCTCGTGCAACAGGGCCTTCTGGCGGATGGGACTCTCTTTCGCGGGCGTAAGATCAAGGAGACGCAGCCCATTCCGCCGGGGATGCTGCAATTCATGGGGGGGTATTACAATGCAGCGGGAGTCAATCTGCAGCATGATGATTTTCTCGGGCCAGAAATTGCTCCAGAAAACCGGGCCATCCAAAAAATGTTTCGGAGAGAGATTCCTGACGCCTTTCTGACCATGCACGCGCATGGAGCGCGGGCGGCATTTCTGGCTCCGGACGGACTGCTTCCTCCGGGTTACCAACGGAAGCAAACCGGGGCGGTTGGGTTTATTCTGGGAGAGATGCACCGGCAGGGAATACCATTTCTGGCTTCCGAGGACATCACGACGCCGCCATGGAGTTTTTATTTTCAGGTCTGGCTGCATTTTATGACCGGGGCGACGCCGTTGCTCTTTGAGTTCAGTCATGGACTGGCCATGCAACCAGCATCGCTCGAGCAAATTATGGAAACCGGCTACTGCGTTTTCGAAGCATGGTTGGACTACAATCTGGCCTTCAGCCCCCGCCCCGCGACTCCCGACTTGTTTGGCGCGACCACGCCCGCCGCGTAGTCGGCCGTCTGCGCGATGTCCTATTTGCGGCGTCCCTGCCAGAAATCGTTGGGCATTTCGGCAACGGTTTTAGGAACTTCTTCGCGCGTGATGGCGCGGACATGGTGGTGTAAATGCTCCGGAACATCCACGGAGAGTCCGGCATGTCCTCTTTGGCCAGCGGGAAAAGCAAGGGGCTGAGAAAACACGGATGAGCGATGACCCGATCTGATTTCACGATTTTCCGATAATCCGGCGCGGAGCTTTGAGTGGAGGCGGATCGGAGAACCCCAAAAAGGCTTCGCCGGATTTCCAATCACCCAAGGCGTACGTGCGTTTATTCCTTAAATCGCTTACGCCTTCGCGCCACGCATTGAGCAGATGCTTGCCGATCTCGCGAAAGCCGGGGTGTTCTTTCATCGCCCGTCGCACCCGGGGGGCCGTGTCGGAAATGGCATCTCCGATTTTTTCGACGAGAGCCGCTTGCTCCCGTGGCGGAATGCCGAAATTTCCTGCGAGGAACTTTTCGAGATTTTTTCCGGGTTGCCAGGTCTTTTTTCCCATGAACGAGATACCGGGCGGACTGTCTTTATGCTCGGCATAAACACAGGTGGTCAGCATGTCGTAAACGGGCGCGATTTGAACGTCTGCCCTTGAAGTGTAGGTCAGGGCGATGTTCTTGGCGTGGCAGTCGGCATTGCGCAACGCGTAGGTCAGCAGGATTGTGGCGGCCAGATGATGAAAAGTTTCCCGTTGCTTTGCTCCAGGAACGTTATCCCGCACGGCTTTGCCAATGCGTTCCCATGTTGTCTCGTATTTGGCTGATGGCCGCATGCCGAGCAGGGCGCAGAAATCTTCCAGCCCGTATTTTGGCTGGCCATCCCCATCCACATCGAACCGATGGACGACGAGTGCCTGCCCATCCTGGGAAACTTCTGTGCGAGCCGTGGGCACGATTTTGGCCGCTACTTGCATGCCCAGATGTTCGTTCAGGGCGACGAAAGGCAGATGTTGTGACGACCCTTTGACGATGTGCCTGCGCGTGAAAAGAGTCGCCTTGCCGTATTGTGAAAAGCGCGATCCTTTTTGCACATCCAGAAACTTCGGCACGACACCCGACACGCCACTGGTCGCATACTTGCGCACCAGCGCCGAAAATGCCGCCTCGGAATTATCGCCTTTCAGTAATTCCGCCACATCCAAAGGCGTGACAGGTTCGTTCAAATCGGCTCCAGGGACAGCAACTTGCAGGCGACCGATCATGTTTCGTCCGACAATCGAGAGTAACGTGATGGGACTGGCTCCGATATGGCGGCCAAACTGTTCTTCCAGCACATGCAGCAGATATCCCTCGGGAAGATTCATGCGAAAAATTGGGTGCAGGGGATCGTCCCAAACCCATGACTCCGTCCGCACTGGCATGGTCAGCGAGACCAAATGATTCGGATCCGCGCCTGCCTCATAGGTCAGAACGCTCTTGAAATCACCAATGCTTTCCAACGTGGCCACCGGCTTGCTCAAGACGAATACCGTCAGTTTCATGACCCGCGCTCCTTCCGCAATTCATCCAGCGAACCCGCCGTGCCTTTTTCTGCAAACTGAATTTCCATCCCCAAAACCGCCAGCACGGCCAGCAGTTTCCGGGCTCCAAATTCCGCCGTCCGCCCTTGTTCAAATCGAGATAATGTTTCTGGAGTAATGCCTGACTGTGAGGCCACAACACCTTGCCGTTGTTTCAGGATCTTGCGTCGTTTTGCCACAGCTTCTCCTAGCTCTTGGAGTGTCGTCATATTGATATATATATCAATAAAACTCAGAGTTCCAAGAAGAATTGACATAAATTTCAAAAAAATGCCCCAATGAGGGCCGCCTCTCGAATTTTACTTTCTCCCCACGATGGCAGGCGCAAGAGATTGGTAAGAGCGCAGGCGGAAGAAAAATTCCTGCGTTTTTCACGAGGCGTTCGAACTGGTCTCCTCGACGGTCACGATTTCCTGTGCGGTGATCTATTTGCGGCGTCCCTGCCAGAAATCATTGGGCATTTCGGCGACGGTTTTAGGAACTTCTTCGCGCGTGATGGCGCGGACGCTTCCATCGGCAAACGCCACGTTCACATTTTTGTTGTGCCTGCTCTCCAGCTTTTGCCACGACTCCTCGTTGTTGACTCCAGCAATGGCAGCAAGGTAATGACCGAAAAATTCCATGTAGAGCATCATTTTTGAAGGTTCATGCACGCTCAAGCGATTGAGAACACTATTGCTGTTCCCCCCCGTACCTGGGCAATAGGCGTTTTGGGCATAGCTCAGACCATATTTGACGGGTTTGTTGGTGACAGGGTCTGTATAGGTGGAGGGAGTGTAAATCCCTCGGAACATCCACTGAGTGTCCGGCGCGTCCACTTTAGCCAATGGGCACACCAAGGGGCTATTCATGTAATTTTCGCCGGTGCCGGGGATTTTTCCAAGATAGGGGATGAGATAATTGGAAAAAACAGTTCCTACTGCGCTGGGTGGCCAGTCGCCATTATGGTCGTTGGAATAGGTTGCTGATGCCGCACTGATTTGTCTCAGGTTGGAAACACATCGCATCATGGCCGCCTTTTTATGCACGCTCTTCAAGGAAGGCATGAGGAGAGCGACTAGTACAGCCAGAATGGCCACGATGGCGAGGATTTCGATCAGCGACAGACCACGACAGGAGGACGCCTCACTTCGGAGAAAAATTGGCGGGCGGCGGGTTCGTTTAGTTTTGGGGATCATGGAGGAGTTCCTCAAGGGCTTTATTTAATCGTTCCTCGATTTGCGGTGTGGCCAGGCTGGCTGTTGGTTCGTAACCACCCTCCTCGAACATTGCTGCGGTGGGCAGATAAAAATAGGTTGAGTTTCCATGAGATGCGCAGGCGACCAGCGCTTCCGGAGCAAGCGACTGTGCGTAAATCTGGTATTCGACAACCGCCTCCGAGGGGAACGAAAGAATGTGGACGCCCTCGCCCAGACTCAGCCGATAGAGCGAGATATTTTCCCACTTTTCCTGTTCTTTGGCCAAGAGCCGCTTTGCTTCTTCCAATAGACTGGTCTCTTTTTCAGTCCAATCAAAAGGGAAGAGGAACTCCGCACGGGCAAAAGAAATCGGGCCGAGTGGTCGCTCCTCAAGATGCTGGATATTGGACACCAATCCCCCTCCCATGCGGCAACCCATCATCCGCAGACTTTTCTCCTTGTCGCCAAGAAAATATTTCCCAAGGGTCACGTCGCCGGAGCAACCCGTCAAATACATGTGGAATATCCCATCCCCCAGTGTGCTTTCCGCGTAAGCCAGTGCCACACCGGGCATATCTGCGCTCACGAGGCTGCGATGGTAGGCGGTCATGGGATGAGTGGCATAAAAATGCAGAGCCACCAGCGGTTTCCCGTTATTGTCCGCCAGAGCGATTGTGCGCAGGAGTGGGTCAATTTTTCCCACCGGACGCGCACGGAGTCTCGGGTCATCGCACATGCTGAATCGCGTGGCAACGCTGCGTCCGTTCTCGATGATGCGCCGATTGGCTGCCAAACCACTCATTCGCTGCTCAGCAACCATCAGTTTGGCCGCCACCGACCATTCAGCTGCAGCCGTTTCGCGGACGGTCGTCTCCAGCCTTGCGATGGTCTGCTCGGCATAACCAAGATCTGAAGTCAGAAATCCAACTGCCTCGATATCGGATGTCGCTGTGATGCGCATGCTGTCGTGTTGGTGCAGGCAATGTAGAAGCACGCGCTCCTCTTCAATTTGGGCCGCTGCGGCAATGCGTCGTCGCCAGTCCAGCCATGCCTGTCCCCAGATGTAGAGGAAATCGCAGGCGACAAGTGCTGCGCGATTGATGCCATCATCGAGCAAGATCCCCCGGATAAAAATGGGAGAGTCCACTCCCTGACAAACGCTGTAAGCCATGAACGCCCCGACTGAAGGAGTCACATCAATCTGGAAGGTGGTGAATTTCATGGCAACGGAACTGCCATTTCCCTCACATTTTTTCCTCAAGGTCACGCATCACTTCGGCCATGCGATCCACCACATCTTCCGTCATGGACTCGTTAAAGGCAATCATCATGTGATTGGCAAGTGCTCTCTCTGCGTTGGGGCAGCAATTGTCGTAGTCGGGAACGCGCTGGCATTGTGGCAGTGACCAGGGGATGCCTGAATCTGCAAAAATCCGCTTGTTGGCGAACCACGGCTGCTTGGCAATGAGTGATGTGTAGGTGGGCGCGGCGGGAATGCCGACATCGCAGAGCTGTTGTGCGATTTTTTCCTTGGAGAGAGACTCCTCTCCCCCAAACACACGCATCCGAAGAAACCAATATGCGGATTCGGCCTGCTCCGGCATCCATCCCAGCGAGAAAAGCGAGGACCCCGACAGTGCGGCACGGAGGCGTGCAGCCAATCTCTGCCGCCGGGAAATAAAGGCCGGCAAGCGACGCAATTGCACCCGCCCCATCGCGGCCTCAAGCTCCGTCATACGATAGTTCAGGCCCAAAAATCCCCCCACATCAGAGCGGGAAAAGTTTTTTCCGCGATCCGCAAAGCTCTTGGCTCTCCAATACAGAGCTTCGTCGTTCGTCGTGACCATGCCGCCCTGTCCGCCCGAGGTGTGGTGTTTTCCGCTCATAAGGCTGAACGCGCCCAATGTGCCAAAACTGCCCACCCTCTGGCCGTTCCACGTTGCATCATGCGCCTGTGCCACATCTTCAATCACTGGCAGATGGTGGCGGCTTGCAACTTCCATGATCGCCCCCATGTCACACGGCTCGCCGGCAATATGTGCCACCACGATGGCCCGGGTCTGGTCGGTGATCACCTTCTCGATGCTCTCCGCTGTGACATTAAAAGTCTCCGGATCGGTATCCGCAAAAACTGGAATACACAAACTTGCCAAAACCGGGCCGATGCCTCCGGGATCGGTAATCGGCGGACAAATCACCTCGCTGCCAGGCTCAAGATTCAGCGCAGCAATCGCTGCGTGAACAGCTGCTGTACCCGAACTCACCGCCGTGGCAAACCCGGTTCCCATGTGTGCGGCAAACTCTTGCTCGTAGGCATCCACCTCTTCACCACCATAGCGATCAAAGGCCGTATGTTTTGCAATCGCCTTGTCAATCACGCGCAGCACTGCGTCACGCTCCTCTTCGCTAATCAGAGCGCGTCGGAAATCCTCCGGCTGAAAACGAGAGGACACGGACGATTTTGTTTGGTTTGACGACTTGGACATACAAACTGGTTTCTAGTGGTTTCTTTGTAAAATGACAATCAAAAAATCGAATACGCCGTTGGCTTGTGGGCGATTCAGACGGGCAGAAAGGCCCGGGCATTTCGGAAGGCGATATCTTGTTGTGCCGACCCGCAGATGGCGGCTCCCGTCAATTTTCTGACGGAGGCTTGCGTGTAGAAAAAGGGCGAGTGCGATCCGAAGAGGAGCCGGTTGGGAGGAACCGTGGCCAGCAGGCTTTCGACAGTGGTTCCGCTCTCCGCGAAGGAGATGTCACAGAGAGCGTTGTTGTTATCGGAGAGGATGGCTGGAATGTGGTTTGCCAGTGCGCCGAGGACGAGGATGCGCAAGTGGGGAAAAAGGGCGGCGAGGTGGGCGATGTGTTCCGGTGGCGGCGGGGTGACCTGCAGGAGAGGGTATTGATTGCGCTCGTCCTCGATCCGCATTTGGACAATGAGAGGGATGTTGAGGCGCAGGAGGGTCTCGGCCAGCTCGATGACGCGCCAGTCCAGCAGCGGATAAAGGTGGTAGCTGGGCGCGATCCGCACGAGGTGAAAGCCGTTGACTTCGATGGCGGTTTGCAGGCTTTCGCGCCAATTTCCGAGAATGGGGTTGATGGTTTTCACCAATTTCACCTGAGGGTGATTTTGAAACGCTTCGCGCAATCGGGCGTCGGGGATATCCACGTCGGGAAAGAGGAGGGACTCTATCGAGGATATCCAAGCTTCTTGGATGCCCTCTGCCTGGAGATTCCTGATGAGCGCCCCGGGGGTGATGGCGGAGAAATCCATCCACGGCCAGAAGCCAAAAGAAACATGGGTATCTATGAGACGTGGAATCATGGAGCGGGAATGCCAAGAAGACGCGCGGCGTTGTCTCCGAGAATGGCCTTGCGGTCGGCTTGCCGGAGGCGGGCCCCCTCCACGCGCCCGATTTGCGCGGCAAAATCACGCACGGGAAAATCCGATCCAAACAGGACGCGCTGTGGGCCCAGATGCTTCACCGCGTACTCGACCATGCCGCTGACCGGAGGCGAGCCGGATGTGTCCACCAAAACATTCGGGTGATCTTTTACATCCAACACCCCGCGCATCCCGCAGGCGGTCAGATGGGCCATGAGAATTTTGGTGCGGGGATGGCGGGCGGCGAGGTGCGCAATGTCGGAGGGGTCGGATTCGAGAGCCACCTTCGAGACCGTTTTATACCACGCGTGATGCAAAACAAAGGCGTCCCGCTCGGCGAGCATTTCCATGATGGGATCAAGGCGGGCATCCCGGGCATTGATCTCGTACTCCAGTTTTACGCCGGAGAGCCCGGCATCGAGACAACGAGACAATTCGGTGATAAGGAAATCGGTCGGAAGGGCGGGGTTCAGGAAGCACAGTCCGAAGAGCCTTCCGGGATGCCGTCGCACGATGGCGAGAGTGGCGTCATTGATCTTCCGAACTCCCTTCTGATCGGGGTAGGAGTAGAAGGCACCCAGAAGACACAGTGCGCCAATGCCTTGACGCGCGGCGAGCTCTAGCATGGCGTCACCTTCCTCCGGGTCGGGATGAGTGAGAAACTTTCCACCCTTCCAGCGGGGGTGCGTATGGATGTCTATGATCACGCCAAATCCACTTTTACAATATCGCTTCCATTGGTTGTGGCGAGAATTTCTCCTGTGTCCAGCAGCGAAAAGAAGTGCCATGCCTCGGATCCGGAGGCCACACGCGAAACCGAGTCGTTCGCGAGATGGAGCAGATGGATGTCGGAGCCGCCTTCCGTCTGGGGGATCGAGACGAGAACGCGCTCCTCATCCAGGAAAACGCCAGAGGTGGGTGCGTCATGTTCCCAAGCGCCGATGCGAAGAGACCTTTGGGAGACATCGAACAGGTAGTATTGGGACGCGCCAAATCCGATCATTTGTCCTGCCGCCGAAAGTGCCAATGCCCCGAGAGATTGGGCGGGCCAGGGCGAAACACTAAAAACCGTTTTTTTCTCCACGGGGTTCCAGGTAAAAATCACCGCGTTTGCGGCTTCGGGAAGGCAGCTTCCCTGATCTCCATGGATTTCCGTTGTGCCAACAAACACGTCCCGGTATTGAAAAAACGAGCAGGGATTTTGCCTGGGCACAAAATCGCGAAAGACTTCGCAGCCGCCATCGCGGGGGTTGATCACGCTGATTGCGCCGCCCAACTCGCCGTATTCGGCGCGGGTGGCGATATAAAGACGGCTGTCATCATGAAACAACCCCATCGGGCGGCTTTGTGCATGGCCGACCACACACAGCTCCCGGGGATTTTCTCCATAAACGAACGGTTCATCCGGGTTCCATGCAAGAACATGCGCATTGCCGTATGCTCCAAGGTAAACCACACCCTCATAGGAAGTGGAGCACGTGATTTGGCCGCGATCACTCAGAACTTTATTGAGCGAGGAATGCGCCGCTCCGGTTTCCATGTCCACTGAAAAAACCTGGCTATTGATGAAATGCGATCCGACCACCACAGGACGATCCGGCAATTTCTCCAGGGAGTGAATGCCCAGCCCCCTGCAGGAAATGTTTTCGATCTGCGTAATGGCCAGCGGCCCGTCCTCAAGTGAAAATTTCGCAACCTGTCCATTGTCGCCCTGACAGACGAAGGTCTCCTCGGCAATTTCATGGATCGGCCCGGTGACTTTATTTCCCGAATGAAGGCCCGTTTCCACTTGGTGCCAGCGATTGTCCGCCAGGGCAAAAACGCGACCGCTGGAAGCACCCACGCCCATCAGTCGTCCCTGCGTGGAATTGAGCCAGGAAAAAGCCTCGGGAGTGTCCTCGAGGAAATCCTCCTCGCGCGTCCCCTCGTGAAAGTTGAAGGTGTGGATGGCGTGCTGGCTGCCGTAAATCACCCGCTCGTTGTCCAACAAACAGAGCGCAGACCGCAACAGGCTGTTCCGCTCGTCATGGGTCATGGCAAAGCGTTCCTCGATTTGGCCATTCGAGGGCTGGTAGATGATCAGCTCGGAGTGTGCGCCCCACAATTTCACCAGAATGCGACCGTCCGGGAGTTCGAGGAATTGCCGTGCGTACACTCCGGTCGTCGTGTCTGGCAGCGGAGCGATAATGCGGCAGTTTCCGGTGGCGGTGTCGTATTCGGCGAATTCTCCGGTGGGATAGTAACCGACATAAATTTTGCCGGCACGGCTCCCGCAGGCACTCCATGCGAGGCGGTACGTTTTTGTGCCAAACGGCTCTGCCACCAGATCAAAGACGCGGGTGGCCGGGTCGAACCGGTAAATTCGTCCGTAAAAAAATCCCACGTAGAGGCGATCGTCGTTTCCCAGCGCGAAGCCGTAGGGACCGGTTTGATGATCCGGTACGGGGATCCATACGGATTCCATGTTTCCGACATGAGTCAAAAACAGACGTGTGTCGCGCCCCTCGCTGGAAAAATTGATAGAGGCCAGACAAAGCGATTTGCTCAGGAAATGGGTATCGTTGTTCACGATGGGCAGTCGGCAATCCGGCTGCGCGATGCGAGTGATTATCATCCGGTTGGGTGGCGACCTATGGGGCAAAGGCGTTGCCCTCGGAGCGAAAAAAATAGGTGAACTGTTTCAGGGCCTTTGCCAACTGCGCCGCATCGGTTCCGCCGATCTGCAGGGTGATAACGCCGGTTTTGGGATCCGTGGCATCTCTGATCCATGACGAATTTTTTGGGGCGTCCTTCCGCTCCTGTGGGTTTTCGACGACGATGCGGGTTTTGCCGCCCTCGCCCAGAGGGAGTTCGAGGCCCACGGCGGCTTTGATGGCGGTCTGCAGGGGAGCAACATCCTGCTCCGTGGAAATGGTGGCCACCGGGCGGCCATCCTGAATGAGCGGAATGTCGTGCCAGAAGAGGCTGGGCTGGATGTGCGCTTGGCGGGCCAGCGGACGGAGTTCGTCGAGGATGGCCAGCACTTCATTCTTGGCCCGCGTATATTCCTCACGACTCGCGTCAATCACGTCACTGGTGTAGTCCAGGTACTGCGTGGGTTGCCAGCGGATGATGCTCGATGTGTCCTTACCGACAATCCGTTGGGCCCGCTGACGCAGACTCTCCGGCACCCGGTCTCCCAACTTTTGCAGATACCAGCTCATGAGGGCCGCCAGATTCGCTTCCTCCATGCTCTCGCGAATGCCTTCAATGAACGGGCTGTTCAACAAGGGGGCCTCCAGATTGTCCTTATCAAGGAAGGCCACCATGCGCTCACCGCTGACACCGCGATCCGCCGAATAATCTGTGTAATACAACCAGCCCTTAAAATAGGGATTGGGAGCGCAATAATCCAGGCCAAGAGACCACGCCTCCCAGCCGATCATCCGCGAGGCACTCGCGTTTTTTTGAGTTTCCGTACCGCGCCCCTCTCCTGCACCGTAGCTCCCAACCAATGCCCTCTCGGCCAACTGGATTTTTCCCTCCCGCACCCAGGCCATAAACGTGCCCGTGTGCAGGCGGTTAAACGTCCATGCGCCGACGTTGCGGCTGAGGGCCTGCGCCAGAGGAAAGTCCGCGACGGCGGAGGTGGTAAAGCTCGAGGTCGTGGGCAGGCCCGCCCCGGCCAGATCATCGCTCCAGGGAATGAAGCGCTCCCACAGCTCCTTGATGCTCATCTCATCACCCATCGAAACGTAGATATTCCGAATTCCCTTGTCTTTCAAATAGCGCGCAAACTCCCGCAGGTACCACTGCCGGACGGCCTTTTCCTGTTCATCCGTGGTGACGATCCCTTTCACGAGGCCGTTGATGGACTCGGTGATATTTTGGGTGGCGCGAAAGTAGGTCAGGTTGTGATCGAGCGCATCGTCAATGAAAGCGTCCATTGAGGAGAAATCTATCACGGGACTCTGGCCTGCCGTGATGGCCTCAAGATGCTCCTTGATAAAAGTGCGATCCAGGGGTTTTCCGCCGACGGTGAAAGTTTCCGGGCGCAGCGTGTTGATGAGTGACCACTCGTAGCCCAGATCCCGCAGGTTACGGTGGAAGCGGCGGGCAGGCGGCGCCTCGTTCACGTCGCCATAGACATGGCCCAGAGGCTGCAAGGTGATGCTGCGACGCGCGGGCACTCGGACAGGATGCACGGTCACCTCGAGAGCCACCTCGCCGGCCGGTTTGCCATTCACTGAGAAGGCCAGCCTGCCGTGATAGGACCCGGGGTCGAGGTGGCTCGTATCAAATTTCAGCCAAAAAATGCGAGTGCCCTGCAGTCCGATTTTCACCCCCGGCTGTCCTTTGGGTTCCACCTCTTCGGGGGGCATGAGCCAGAAAGGTGCTTCACGGGCCAGTGCCGGGTTTTTCGGCCAGGGAATGGGATTGGGCTTGTCCTGCACGAAGACGGTCACGGCCTGCCCGGGGAGGCCCTCGACTTTCCATGTGACCAGCCCGCCCTTCCCAAGGTCGGTGATGTTGAATTGCACGGCCTCGCGCTCATTCAGTGCCAGTTGGACGGGCCATGTGGCGACAAGTTCGCTGGGGCCGGGCAGGGGAGGCTGAAAAATCGGCTCCTTCTCGTTGCCACGCTGCCATTCCCGGTTCCAGATCAAAAACCGCCGCCCCTGCTCTTTCCAGTCCTTGGCCAGCGACTCCCGCCACTGGGTGAAAGTGAGGGGGTTGGCCTCGGAAAGGATGTTGCGGATGAGCGTAAGATACGATTCCGAATCTTTGCGGTGAGGCGAGTTGGCCAGCCGCAAGCGGAAGACCTCGCTGCCCAAATAATAAACCCGGCCTTTGCCAACATCCCGCCTGGCCACCAAGGCGCGATCCCCCTCTCCAATCAGCGCCTGCACGCCTTCGGCCAGATGCACGACCCCCTGCGACCCTCCGATCCAGGAAGGCCTCGGGCCTGCGGGACTGACGACACCTTTTAATACCGGATCCTGGGCAATCACCGCCTTCTCCGGATCAATAGCCTTGATAGCCTGTTGACTCATGCCCAGCCATTGGCTTTGCGCGGCGGCGGACTCCGCATCGGCCATGTTGCGTGGAGCCTGTTGGATCAGCAGGAGCTGCCCGCCCTGTTCGAGGTACTGGCGGATGATCTCCTGCTCCGCAGCAGTGTAAGGCCGATCCTGGGAAGAGGCGATGACCACCAGCGCGTATTTCTCAAACTCTCCGGCGGGAAGGAATGTCCCCCGGCTCTCAAAAACCCAGTCCTCCTGATCCAGGATATTGCGGACGATACTGGTCACTTCGTGCGTTCCGTAGCCCCCGCCCACCAATGCCAGCGGACGCGCGTCCCTGGCCGGGGAAAGCGGGGACAACCCGAGGCCGATCAGAGCCACAAGGATCATCCGTGGCCAGGGTCTCATTATTCTTTTCGCTCTCACCTCCACGCAGGGTGGATGTTACTCATGCGTGATGAGATTTGGCTGCATGATCCAAAATACGCGGGCGCATCATCCCCGACGCCGCTGGAGGCTCAGAAGAGCCATGCCACCAACACACAGGAGCAGGAACGCACTGGGCTCGGGGATAACAGTCAGCATCCCGGTCGTCTGGCTGAATGTGTAATTCCCTTGCGTCCAATTGCCTCCCCCTCCGTTGGTGAAGCCCTGCACGGCAAAGTTGCCCGTGTAGGATACCGTGCCCAGGCTGGCATCATCCACAATGAGCCAATGATCTCCCGGCGTGGTTCCCGCTCCAGTCAGGTCAAAGGTGAAGGTGCCATCGAGGGACACATTACCGGTGCCCGTCCCCGTAATTCGATTGTTCGCCTCGCTCGTGGCATCGATAAGAAAATTGAGCTTTCCGGACGAGTTAAGAAGGAGTGTACCGGAGGAGACGTACGTGTCGCCGGTGTAGGTGTTATTGCCACTCAGTGTTGTTGTGCCCGCCCCCGCCGTTTTTTCGACTCGTCCAGTGCCGGTGATATTTCCTGAGTACGTGGTGTTACCGGTTTGGGCAAAACGCACAATCGCGGTGTTGTTGGTGATTAAGTCTAAATTTTGAGCAGTGCCTCCACTGTATTTGAGTTCAAGAGTGAGGCTCCCCGTGCTATTGATGCTGTTGGCAAACGTGAGCTTGTACCCAGGATCCGATGCTGCCACGCGGTTGTTCATTGTTATCGTTCGGCTGGCCGAGCTGGGTGCCACCTCCGAGATGCGGATGCTGCTCGATCTCTGCTGCAGCCACGAATAAGTCCCTCCTCCAATGGTGACATCCGAGCGCAATGACAAGGTGGACGTGTTGGATTTTTGCACTGCACCCGTACCCAGCGCGGTGGTGCTGCCGGCAATCAGCTCCCCTGTGCCTCCAAAATTGAAATTATCAGCCGCATTACTGCCATTAATGATAATGATGCTCGTCCCAGAAGATTGCATTCCGCGCGAACCCGTTCCGGAGATGCCAATGTTTCCATTGAATGTGACCGGCTGCCCCATCCCGATATTAAAAACCGTACCCGTGCTTGCTGTATCGCTCGAAAAATCAATGTTGGAATTGATGGTAATCGGTACGGTGCTGGAGGTGGTATTCCACAAAATGGTTGCATTGCCCACGCTCTGCAAGTACAGCGTTCCGCCTCCAATCGTCACCGAGCGACTGCCCGTCGTCGCAAAGTTCAGCGGCCCGGCGGGAGTTGTTGTGTCCACGTTCACAGAAATCGGAGCATCGGGCAGGCTGCCGTCCAAGAACCGTGCCTGATTTGATTTGCTGGGAAGCCCGGAACTCCAGTTACCCGCGTCGCTCCAGTTTCCGGTGGAGTTTCCGTTGGTCCACGTTGTTGACTGCGCACTCGCCCCCGACAACCCCAACGCAAAAAAGAACACGGATGAAAAACAGACTCGAAACAGGATGGGAGTTTTCATAACGCGCCAGTAGATACCAGATAAAAAAATCCCACGCAAGAGGTATTTTCGATTTTTGAAAAATTTTTTTGGGGTCAGCAGGGGTGCGTCTCCGATTCAGCATCACAGCCTTGGGTTAAAAATGCCGAGAAAAATCCATGGCACCGTGCAGCACACGGACAACCTGCAGCGTGTCAGCCTGGACACGAAAGAGCACGACATGTTTTTCCACCGCAGCGACCTGACAATTGGGAAAAAGATCATTCCGGAAGCGGCAACGGTCTCGAGTGGCTTGAAGGTCTGAAAATTTCCTCCAGATCAAATCAATGTAGTGCTGTTCCTGAGCTTTACCCCACCTCTTGAGGGTGTAGCGGCGGATGGATCGCAGGTCGGCGAGAGCGGCCTGAGTCAGTTCCAGCCTCATCCCTCCCCGCGCAGAAGAGCGGCAAAGTCGTCCTTCGTCTCGACGACGACGGTCTGTCCCGCCTTCAGCTGGGCAAAGCCGATTGCCGCCTCGCGTTGCAACCATTGGTTTTCCCGTTCCCGTTCCAGCATCCCGCGAAGCGCCTCACGAACGACCTCGCTCGCATTGTTATACATCCCCGTGGCAATTTTTTCTTTCACAACGCGATTCAGTTCGGGTGTCAACGAGACGTTCATTTGTGGGTAAAGAAGTAAAGATTGCCAAAGATTGTCAAGCTGGAATTGCTAGGATGCCCGTTGCTGGGTGTGATTAAATGTGGGTGAGATGAACATGCGAGAGTTCATGGTGGGCGCATCGCGGGCTTTGGAGAACCGCAGATTCAAAGGATTTGCGCAGATTTCTTCCGAGTTCAGAACAAGGCGTTTTGAGAGAAGTCAATTCCACCGTCAGGCCATCCTGATAAACGGCCTCCAGGAAGCCCTCGCCCAGTTCGCGATGAATTTCCATCGCCGCGCCAATCACGGCATAGGCTTGAGGATCCTTCTTCATAAAATCTGTGGGAATCGGCGTAAATCTGCGGTTGATTCCGTTGCCATGCACCGAGAATGCCTCTGTGAAGAATTCGACAAGAGAGCAGGTCTTCAAGACAGCCCCTTAGACCCCACGCTGTGATCAGGCGGCTCGGCGGGCCGTGGAGCCTCAAAAATAGCGAAAAATCGCTTCCCATTGAGACAGTCGGGTTAAAAACCCCCGTTGGGGTTTCAAGGCTTGCTCAGTCCAAACTCCAGTGCGCCACTGAGTGGCGCAGCTACAAGCGTCTGCGGCGCAAGACAGAGACAACCCATTCAGGGTTGGCCCGTCGAACGGCACAAACATCCAGGGTAGCTCCGCAACCCTGGGCTATCGGAAACATCCCCGTTGGAGATGACCGCAAAACATCCAAACTCCAGACATCCGCACGTTGGGGATGTGGCTTGTCGCATCTGGCCACTTGAAGCCCTGCGAGTGGGTGCAAACCGCTCCAACCTCACCCATTTTTAATTACACCCCCGGCAAGATTGAATTGACCATACTGGTATCAAGTGGTATTTATCTATGCTTGTGCATGGGAAGATGTCCATATTTGCGGGGTTGCGATCCGTTTTGAGGTATTGGGTTGCGCTGGGGTGGGTGGGGTGCCTTGGTGCGGCGGATCCGGCGCAGGAGGCTTCGGGTGAAGTGTTGGCGCAGGTATTTTGCCGGGGGGAGACACTCCCCCTGGTGATTGAGGCGTCGCCGGGTGCCGGGCCTGCGGCCGAGGTCCTTCGGAAGCGGCTCGAGGCTTCGTTGGGTCAGCGGGTTCTGGAGGATCGGGGGCGCGGCGGGCGGGAAAGAGAAAGGGAAAGGGAAGACGGGAAGGTTTTTCGCATTCATGTGGGGCAGACACCCTACGTCGAGACTCTGGGGCTGGACTTTGCCACCCTGCACCCTTTCGGCTACTTCATCAGACTGGTGGACGGCGAGAATCTCGTTCTTACCGGGTCTGGAAAATCGCCGACGGCTGACGAATACGCTGTCTATGATTTTTTGAAGCGATTTATGGGCTACCGGTATTTTGCTCCGGGAGAGTGGGGGGAAGTCACGCCCCGGCATGCGCGTATCGAGCTGCCCGACACGCTGGATGACCGGGAAGAGCCTTCGATTTTGTCGTACACCAATGCGGGATTCGCGGGCGGCAACGGGGGATTTTCCCGAAGCTGGCGGACGACGCTCTACGCGACGCACGCGCTCGGACGCATCGTTCCGGTCGCGAAGTTTGGTAAGACCCATCCTGAGTATTATCCGATGTATGACGGTCAACGCTTCATTCCCGGCGAGAAATTGGGTGGCACCTGGCAGCCCTGCGTGAGCAATCCCGACCTGCCCGGATTGGCCATCCAGTGGGCGAAGACCTACTTCAAGGAAAATCCGACCGCTCTGGGGTTCCCGCTGGGCGTCAACGATGGGGGGGGAGACTGCCGCTGTCCGGAGTGTCTGAAAGCCAAGGCCGCTTACGGCAATCAGTACATTCCATTTTACAATGAGACCGCGCGTCTGGCCAAAGCGGCCTTCCCGGGGAAGTACGTCGGCTTTATCGCCTATGGCGGTGCCCGGCCCGCTCCCAGAAATATCACGCTCGAAGACAACCTGCTCGTGGAAGTGACCGGAGGGATGGCGGAAGATATGCGGCAATTCCGGGAATGGCGCGCGGCGGGCATCAAGCATTTTGGGTTATACGACTATTTCTACGGCGGCGGGTACGTCGTGCCACGCCACTACCCCCGCCTCATGGCCCAGGCGTGGCGCACAGTCGCCAAGGAGTTTGGCCTGCTCAGCCTCTGGGGCGAGTCCTTCATCAAGTCCTGGATTTTTGACGGCCCCCGCCAGTATGTCCTCAACGAGCTGGCCTGGAATCTGGATGCCCCGGTCGAGAGCCTCCTCACAGACTATTTTGACAATTTCTACGGCCCGGCCTCCACGCCGATGCGGGCCGTCTTTGACCGACTGGAAGACATCTACACGCGAAAACGCGAAGCTCTTTACCCCATTGCCGATTGGAAGGACTGGCATCAGTTTGCGGAGTTTACCACCGACGATCTGACGGTCATCCGTGCGCATTTGGACAAGGCCCGGGTGCTCGCGAAGGACGATGCGGCCTGCGCCCGGCGAGTTGGGCAATTCGTAAAATTGTGGGGGCTTTCCGAGCTTTTCGTGCGGTCATTTTTGGCCACCCAGGAAATGACGAATTTATCGGCGGGCGACCCGCGCTGGCATGAAATTGCGGACAGCGGGTATGCGCTGTTTCAGCAGATCGAGGATTTTTCCTTGTCCGCCGAAGAGGAGAAAAGTCTCTTGGTCAACAGCAGTCTCGCGCAATACAAGGGACATGAGAGACTCAAAATGCGCAGTACCATGGATTCGGCCATAGACGAATTTTTGGGGAGAACCCGCGCCAAATTGGGCGGGCGGATGGACGCATTTTTAGAGGGGGCGCGGGTTCTGGCTCCGCAGACGCGCCTGATCGTGGAGAGCCATCAGCGTGAAGCCCATCAGGAACCGGGAACGCGCCAGGATGTCTTTGCGCTCCCGCCCTCCGAGCCTGCGCGGGCGCGCTCCTCCGACTGGGAAAGCCTCTCCGAGACCATGCCCGGCTGGAGTACATGGCACTTTCCCAATTCCAAGACGGTGTTTGAAATAAGTGACCGGGATAGCCCCGGGGGCAGGCCGTCCATGATCATTCGGCAAAATGATATTCGGGGATCTTTTTTGCGCGCGTGGTCGGTGCAGCCCGGAGAGGTTTATCGCATCCGGCTGAGGGTCAGGCAGGACGTTGGAGAAAAGCCGGGAAGCCTGCACATCCGGTGGAAGGATCAGCGCGGCCAGTGGCTTCCTTCCGAAGACCAAGGTTCGCAATCGCCGGTGTCTCAGCAATTTCCGGAGCCGACGGGCCAGTGGCAGGCGATAACCAGGCTGTTCGCGATTCCCGATGGGGCGGATGCGATGATCATTCTCCTCTCGGCACCCGTTCAGGATGACACACGCGCCACTGCGTTTCATGATGTGGCACTCTACAAAATCCACGATGCCCAACCCTCCGCCCACCCATGAGCCGGATCGGGATGCTATGCGCCTCGCTGCTCTTTTGTGAAATGACCCTTGCCACCCCGCCACCCGCCACCCCACTGTCGCCCCACACGCCTGCGGGTTTTGCCGTGGATACCCAATTCCCCGGCGACCCTCAGGCGAACGCATCGGCGGAAAACGCCCGCAGGCTCCTCGGCCTCATGGGGCTGCGCGAATCGCCCGATGCGGGATGGCATATCCGTCTTCTAAAAAACACCTCCCTTCCATGCGGCGAGTATCACCTGCAAGGCAGCGCGGAGGGCGTCCGCATCGAAGCCTCCGACGCAGAGGGTGTCCGACGCGGAGTGTCCGCGTTCCTCCACGAGCTGGGCGTGCGCTGGTTTGATCCCGCAAGCGAGCCGCTGCTGCCCGCCATCCCGGCTCCCCTCCCCGACTTTCAACACCAAAGCGGGCCGTCGTTTCCCTACCGCGGGCTGCACATCTGCGGAGCGCCGGATCACTACGACCCCCGCCTCGCCGACTGGATGAGCTTTCAGGGAATGAACCGCAAGCTGACCCATATCCCCGAACTCGAGCGTGTCGGCGGCGCACTGAAACGCCAGGGTCTCTCACCGGACACCACGGTCCACAGCTATTCCCTCTGGATCCCGGACGAAATATACTTTGCCAGCCATCCGGAATTTTTCGCGTTGGTGGGCGGCAGGCGCATCCCGCACCGCGAGGGCGGCCAACTCTGTCTGGCCAACCGCGCCATGCGCGCGGCCTTCCTTCGCGAAGCGCGGAGCTACCTGGACGCCCATCCGGAAGTTTCCGTGATAGGCATCTGCCCCGACGATGGGTACGGATGGTGCGAGTGCCCGGCCTGCGCCGCGCTGGATACTGCCGAAGACCGCGCGGCAGGCAAGGTCAATGCCCGTGTCGCGGATTTTGTCGAGGAGCTTTGTCGGGGGCTGCAGGAGAGCCACCCGCAGACGCTTGTCGGCCATTATTCCTACAGCATCTTCAGCGACTTCTCTCATCATCTGAAATCGCCACCCCCAAACCTGCTGGTCAGTTGCACCACCGCGCGCTGCTACAAGCACGGGATTGATGCGGCGGAATGCCCTGTCAATCGCGACATCTTCCAGCGGCTGCGCACGTTGCGCGACAGGGTTCGCCACGTCTATGTGTATGACTATATGTTCTACCGATGGGAGGGGTTGCCGCATCCGCAATGGCGCGTCATCGGGCGGGATGTCGCCGCCTACGCGAAATTGGGCCTGGATGGCTACATGACGGAAGCGCCCCCCGCAAACGCGAAGGATTATGCCGCCGCTCATCTCTCGCTGTACACGCTGGCGCGCCTGCTGACCGACCGTCAAACCGATGTGGGGGCGCTGCTCGATGATTATTGTGCCAGGCGCTTTGAGAAGGCCGCCGTGCCGATGCGCTCGTATCTGACCCTGTGGGAGGATGCCCTGGCCGGAATGGAGGGCTGTCTGACTCATGGCGGAGACGACCTCGAGCGTCTCATTCAGCCGGAGTTTTCCGCGAAGGCTTCGATTCTCCTCGATCAGGCCATGCGCTCGGCCACCGGAGCGGCTGCTGAAGCGGTGCGCGACGAACAAAAACTCTTCCAACGATGGATGCAGATTTTAGAAGCGCGCCGCGTGGCGGCTCAAAAATTACCGGTCAGGATTGGAACGATGGAGGAGTTTCATCGCGATATTGAGCGGACGACAGCCAATGATGAGGGTCTTTCCTTTCTCGACCACACCCTCAAAATCGCGCCTCAAGACCACTCGACCCGTGCGCGTCTCTACGCCGACCGGGACGCACTGGGTCTCGTCATCGAATGTGAGGAGCCCGAAATGCGCAAAATATCCGACAAGCCCGGAGATTCTCTCGGAGCGGTTTGCGGCAGCGAGCATGTCGAAATTTTTCTGCGCGACGGCCAGGACGAGCGCGTCTGCTATCATTTCCTGGTCAGCATCTCCGGAGGACAGGCCGCATCCGAGTGTCATGGTTCGCGGTGGAACTGGGCGTGGGAATCCGGCACCTCGACGGAAGTTCGCCGTTCCGAGGGCTTCTGGAAGGTGGGCATGAAAATCCCTCTTTCTAAAATCCGGGCCGATCGGAAGTTGGCGTTTTCTCTCATCAGGAACCGCTTTGTTCACGATTGGCAAAAATCGGGGGTTCCCGAGGGCGGCGTCTTCTTCAACACCAGCCGCTATCTGGAAACGAACCTGCCGGAATAACCGGCTCCCTCCAATAACCACACCTCGCCATCCCACATCACCCTGAATCCTCAAGATGCTGTTGACGCTTTATGCGAAGCTGGTGATGAAATCTTGTGGTGCTTCGGGAATAAATCAAGTTATACGCCTAGGATTGGTCGCACCCTACCACGCCAAATCTTCCAGCTTCACGATTTCTGCTCCGTTTCTGCTGGCGAGGATTTCACCGGTTTCCAGCCGTTCGAAGAAGCGCAGGGCATCCGTGTCATCCACCGTATGCGTCGTGTTGGCATCAAGTTCCAGCAGCAGGATTTTGCTATTTTCCTCCCCAGTGGGAATAGCCATGAGGAAGCGGTTTTCATCCAGAAAAATGCCGGAGGATGGCGCGGCTTCCGTCCAGTCGCGGAGCGTGAGCGTTCTTTCGTCCACATCGAAGAGAAAATATTTTTCCACCCCGAAACCGATCAGTTTCCCCGCAGGGGAAATCGCCAGCGCCCGCAGGGTTTTGCCCGGCCACGGCACGACGGAGTGAACGGTTTTTCGCTCCGCCACGCTCCAGACAAAAATCACGGCATCCTCCGCCTCGGGCAGACAACTTCCCTGATCTCCGTAAATCTCCGTCGTGCCGGCAAAAAGGCCGCCGTGTTTGAAAAAGGCGCACGGATTTTGCGCCGGGACAAAATCACGATAAACCTCGCACGTCCCATCCGAGGGATTGATGACGCTGATCGCGCCGCCGAGTTCTCCGTAGTCGGCGCGGCTTACGGTGTAGAGCAGCCGTCCTTCATTATACAGCCCCATCGGACGGTTCTGCGCGTGGGCGATCCTGCAGAGCTGCCGGGGATTCCGCCCGAAAACAAACGGCTCGTCCGGCAGCCAGGCGAGGATTTCCGCACCGCCATACACGCCCAGATAGACCGTGCCGTCGAGGAATGTGGCACAGGTGATTTGTCCGGCATGAGTCGTCACCTTGTTCAGCGAGGAATGGGTCACGCCCGTGTCGAGGTTGACGGAAAAAATCTGACTGTTGATGAAATGCGAACCCACAGCGAGATGGCGTTCCGGAATTTTCAGCAGGGAATGAATGTTCATGCCGGTGTCCGTCAGATTGTCAAGTTGCGCGGTGGCCAGCGGGCCGTTGGCCCAGGAGAATTTCGCGACCAGCCCGTTGTCGCCAAGGCAGACGAAAGTGTCCAGTGCGACTTTATGAATGCCGCCGGTCGCGCGGTTGCCGGAGTGGAGTCCGGTTGCGATCCTGCGCAACCCGTCGCGCGACACTTCATAAACATCACCATGCTCGTAGCCGGAGGCAAGCAGACGGCCATCCTGAAAGGTCAGCCATGAGAGAAAATCCGGCATGTCGCTTGCGTGGTCCGCCTCCCAGTCTCCTTCGACAAAGTTGAAAACGCGGATGGCGTTTGCCGCGCTGTAAATGACGCGTTCGTCGTCGAGTAGGCAGAGCGAACGGATTTTGCTGCGGTTTTCCATTTCGCGGCGAAATTCAATCTGCCCCGTCGTGGGCTGGTAGAGGAGGATTTCCGAATGCGCACCATAAAGCATCACCAGAATGCGTCCGTCGGGCAGTTCCAAAAATTCGTTCGCGTAAACTCCGAACGGCTCACCCGGCAGCGGCGCGATGAGGCGGCATTTCCCGCTAGCGATGTCGTATTCCGCAAATTCTCCGGTGGGATAATACCCCACGTAAATCCGCCCCGCTTTGCTGCCATATCCGCCCCACGCCAGCCGGTATTTTTTTCCGCCGAACGGCTCGGCCACCAGCGCGAACTCTTTGGTGCCGGGATCGAAACGATAAATCCTGCCGTAGAAAAATCCATTGTACAAGCACCCGTCCGCTCCGAGTGAAAATCCATACGGCCCCTGTTGTCCATCCGGCACGGGGAAAAATTCGGACTGCATCGTGTCCACATTCAGCAGAAACAACCGCGTGTCGTGGTCGGAAACATTCATCGCTGCGAGACAGCGCTGTTTCTCAAGAAAATGGGTGGCGTTGAGAATGATGGGTAGACGGCACTGCGGACGGGCGATGGGTGTGATCGTCATGGGAAATCAGGATCAGTCAGTCCACAAACGCCGCCCCCTCGGAGCGCAGGAAATACGTGAATCGCCGCAGGGCCTTCGCGGTTTGTTCCTCATCAGTCCCGCCGATCCAGATGGTGGTTTGGTCGCTGGGGGAATCCACCGAATCCCTGATCCATGAATAATTTTCAGGGTGTTTTTTCATCCCGTTCGGTTTTCCGATGACGATGCGGACTTTTCCTTCCCCTCCCACGGGCAGCTCTTGCCCGGCCGCGTTTTTGATGGCGGATTGCAGGACGGAAACATCCCCCGTGGCCTCGATGCTTGCGACGGGTTGGCCGTCCACGATGAGCGGGATGTTGTGCCAGAACAGACTCGGCTGAATGCCCGTCTGTCTGGCCAGTCCGCGCAATTCGTCGAGGATGGCCAGCACTTCGTTTTTGGCGGCGGCATATTCCTCGCGGGTGGCGTTGATCAATTCGCTTTTGATCTGGTGGTATTGGCGGAGTTTCCAGCGCAGCAGGCTTCCCTCGTCTTTGCCGACGATTCTTTCCGCCCTTTGCCGCAGCGCCGCGGGCACGTGGTCGCCCAGTTTGTGCAAATACCAGTTCATCACCGCCGCGAGGTTCGCCTCCTCCATGCTCTCGCGGATTCCCTCGATGAAGGGGCTGTCCACCAGCGGCGCGTCGAGGTCGTCCATGTGGAGATAACCGACAAACCTCTCGCCGCCGATGCCGCGGTCGGCACGGGAGTCGGCATAATAAATCCAACCCTTGAAATACGGATTCGGCGAACAATAGTCCGCGCCGCGAGCCCACGTCTCCCAGCCGATCATACGCGATGCGCTGGCGTTTTTGCGCACTTCCGTGCCGCGTCCTTCGCCCGCTCCGTAGGTGCCGACCAGTTCGCCTTCCGGCAGCTGGATTTTGCCTTCGTGCACCCAATCCATGAAGGTGCCGAGGTGCAGTCGGTTCAGCGTCCACGCGCCGACGGTGCGGCTGAGTTCCTCGGTAAACTTGAAATCCGCGACGGCCGGCGTGGTGAAGCTCGAAATGGATTTCCAGCCCGCTTCGGCAAGATCTTCGCTCCACGGGAGGAAGCGTTCCTTCAATTCCGTCACGCTCATTTCGTCGCCCATCGAGACATAGGCGTTGCGGATGCCCATGTCTTTCAGGTAACGGTTGAACTCCCGCAGATACCATTGCCGGATGGCCTTTTCCTGCGCCTCATCCGCGTTCATGCGTTTGGCCAGCCCCCGGATGGATTCCGTCAGGTTCTGCGTGATGCGGAAATACGTCAGATTATGCTCCAGCGCGGCGTTGATGTAGGCATCCATCGAGGAGAAATCAATCACCGGCGGATTTTCCGAGGCGATGGCTTCCAGGTTGTTTTTGAGAAATGCGGCATCCAGTTTTTTCCCATCCACGGTAAATGTCTCCGGGCGCAAAGTATTGATGAGCGACCATTCAAAGCCGTGGTCGCGCAGATTGCGCTTGAACCGCAGGGCGGGAGCGGCGTCGTTCACATCGCCATAGACATGGCCGAAAGGTTGCGCCGTGATGATGCGGCGTTTCGGTACGCGCACCGGATGCAGCGTGACATCCATCGCGACTTCGCCGACCGGTTCGCCCCCAACGGAAAATGCGATCTTCCCTGCGTGATGCCCTGACGGCAGGCCGTGCGAATCGAATTTAAGCCAGAAAATGCGCGTCTCTCCCGCGCCGATGTTCACGGCCTCTTCGCCCTTCGGCTCCACGGCCTCCGGCGGCATGAGCCAGAAGGGGACTTCACGCGCGATCTCCGGATCTTTTGGCCACGGAATCGGATCCGGTTTATCTTGCACAAAGACAGTCAAAGCTCCGGTCGGCAGGCCCTCTACCTTCCAGGTGACGAAACCGCCTTTCCCGAGATCGGTGAGATTCAGTTGCAGCGCTTCGTATTCGTCGAGGGCGAGATTGAAGGACAGCGCGGTGATCAATTCACTTTCGGCAGGCAAGGGTGGCAGGAAGATCGCGCCTTTTTCCGTGCCGCGCTGCCATTCGCGGTTCCAGAGGAGGAA
This sequence comes from Terrimicrobiaceae bacterium, assembly GCA_021463905.1. GTDB lineage: Bacteria > Verrucomicrobiota > Verrucomicrobiia > Chthoniobacterales > Terrimicrobiaceae > JAJTZA01. The sequence goes on from JAJTZA010000068.1 coordinate 27,257, forward strand.
GCGCTTTTTTTTGGCCTTCCACTCCTCAGTTTGCGCGCGTTGCCAGTCGGTGTGCGTCAGCGGATTCGCTTCGGCGAGGATGTTGCGGATGAGGGCAAGATAGGAATCGGAGTCCTGCAAATGCGGGGATTTCGCCCCGCGCAGCCGGAACACTTCATGCCCAAGATAATAAACGCGCCCCTGACCGACAACCCTGCGCGCGACCAGGGCCTGATCGCCGGTACCACTGCCGATGAGCACCTGCACATCGTCCGCCAGATTGCCCACGCCCTGCTCTCCCGCGATCCAGGAGGGACGCCCCGTGATGCCCAGGAGCACCGGATCCTGGGCAATCATGGCCTCTTCGGGCGCGAGGGACTTGATGCCCTGCTGTTTCATGCCCAGCCATTCGTAAAGCGCGTCTGCCGATCCGGCATCGGCCATGTGGCGCGGAGCCTGCTGAATGAGAAGCAGGCGACCGCCCTGCTCCAGATATTTGCGGATGATGCGGTGTTCTTCTGCGGTATAAGGCCGCTCCTGCGAAGTGGAAATGACGATCAGCGCGTATTTTTCAAACTCCTCCGCCGGAAGAAACCTGCCCCGCGTCTCGAAGATCCAGTCTTCCCGATCGAGGATGTTGCGCGTGATGCTGGTAACTTCGTGTATGCCGTAGCTGTCGCCAACAAGAGCGATGGGAAGGGCGTCCTTCGCGGAAGAAGTCAGGGCGCAGACGAGGCAGGAAATGGTGATGAGGAGGCGGATGTGCATAGTGGAGAGTTATGAGTTAAGTAAGAGTAAGCACGGAGACTGGAAACAGGTGCATGGGGATCGCGCCCGCGAAAGAGAGGGTGAGTATCTTGATGCGAGGAACAATGTGTGCTTTCATGGTGACCACATGATACCAGATAGGGAGCCGCTTCCAAGGAAACATTAGCGACGTCGGCGTCTTTTTTTTGGGGGGAGGTGTACCGTGCAAAATCGGGGGGCACGAGCGGGGCGCCCGTGCCCCCTGTGCGTCAAAAAACACACAGGATTTGACAAGGCGGAAATCTGGCTAAATTGGCCAACTATGGAAACAACGATTCTGGCGGCGAAAAACCAGTTATCCCTGCTGCTGCGCAAGGCGGAGGCGGGGAGGAGGTTTTTATCCGTCGCGGCATCAGGGGGCCGTTGTTTTAGATAACATCCGTTGTCCCCGTGAAATCCCGCACCCTTGCCCCCGACCCTCGCTGGAAAAACCAGATCCGGTATGAGGATGCGGATATTTGGGAATCCGAGTGGAAGGATGCGGAATGATTTCGCATGTTCTGGACACCTGCGCGTTGCTTGATCTTGCGACCGGATGATTCTTGCCCTCGCCCTCTCCGCCAACGCGGCCATTTTCACAACAGACACGCGATTCCACGACTATCCGGCGCGTGTGATCCGCCACCGCTGAGCCAGTATCTCGCCGCGCTCGGAGCAGCTCTCTTCGGCCTCATCAGCGGTGAATTTTTGGGCGGATCGCGCTTACGCGCGGATTTGGGTTTTCCCATCGCTCTTGACAAAAATACGGAACCACTAGATACCTCAACACATGACATTTTTTTCCGTTGTTGCCGCAGCTTTTCTTTTTTTGGTTTCTTCCGCTCTGAACGCCCAAAAAGTCATGTCCTCTCATCCCCCCCTTCACACGCCCGTTTTCTCCGGCGAGACCAGTTTACCGGAGACGGGATGCTATTTCGTGGATGCCCAGGCAGGGGATGACGCAGGGCCGGGGACGAAGGACAAGCCGTGGCGGACGGTGCAGGCCAGCCTGCGCAAGCTGGAACCGGGGGATACGCTGGTACTGCGTGGGGGGGTCTATTTTGAGAATGTGTATTGCGCCATCACGGGAACGCCGGAGAAGCCGATCACCGTGCGCGGGTATCCGGGCGAGACAGCGGTGCTGGATGGCGGGTATGCGGAGTTCCAGAACGACCCGGCCAATGCTTGGGTGCCGGGGGAGGCACCGGGGGAATTTGTTTCCAAAAACAGCTACCGCAACATCCGCGACGTTCTCGGATTGTTCGGGGATTCCAACGTGGGATTGCAGACGTATTGGCACAAGGACTATCTGCTGACGGAGAGCGAAACAACGGCGGCGGGAAATGCCGTGCCGTTTTATTGCGGGCCGGGAATTTTTTATGATAAGGCCACCGGGAAAATCCACGTGCGGCTGGCGCACACGCATCAGAAGCGCACGGGGTTTGTCAATTATGTGGGGGAAACCGACCCGCGCAAGCTGCCGCTGGTCATCGCGCCGTTCCGCTCTGTGCCGCTTTTTCTCGATCAGGCGATGCACCTTCGCCTGCGCGATCTGGTGATTCGCGGCGGGGGACTCAACACGATGGTCATGCACTTCGCGGTGGATGTGAAGCTGGATTACGTGACGATCTACGGAGGCTCCTATTGTCTGCGGGCGAAAAACAGCGGGCCGGTGGCAATCAGCAATTCGGCCTTGGTCGGACAGATTCCGCCGTGGGGTTATTGGAGCGACAACGCGCTGCAAACTTACGACGGGACGTATTACGATCCATGGACGCAGCCGGAGGAGCCTCGCGCGGCACGCAACGTCGCCCGCCTGCCCACGCACGCGCTGTTGGTGACAGAAGGCGCGGAGGAGTCGGATATTTTCGCCCTGCCGTTCAACAACCGCTGGACGGTGACACAATGCGAGTTCATGGATTCACACGACGGCGTTTATTTCAACGGGCGGAAAATGGAGTTGAACCATTGCCTGATGCAGCGCGTGCAGGACGACGGATTTTATCTCAGCAGTCCCACGCCGCAGAACATCATTGACGAGACGCATATTTACAGCAACTGCATCATCGGGAGCATCGCGCCGTTCGGCGCACATCTGCGCGGAGCAACGAGTGGACAGATTTTTGTCTATGGCAACATCGTTGATATGCGCCCTCTCACCCAGATGTATCGCCCGAGCGAGAAATGGCCTGAGGGCCGCTTCATAACCCACGCTCTTTTCACCGTTCACGGGCGGGGCAAACCGCATGGCATGGAAAACATCGGCTTTTATCACAACACCTGCGTGTTTGATCGGGGAGTACTGGCCGGAATAACTTGGAACCGCACGCATCCCGACACCGTGCGCGAAGTGTTTAATAACCTTTTTGTCTATCTGGAGAAACTTCCATCCGTGGAGCTGAACCAGCCGCTGGATGGATTGGTCAATATGGACGGCAACCTGCATTGGGCGCCGGGGAACAACCCCGCTTCGCCGGACGAGTGGATCGCCAGCATCCGCGACTCCGTGGCTTCGCGGGAGAATGTGAGCCGTTGGGGCGGTGCTCTTTGGGAACTGCACTCCCGCTATGGTGACCCGAAATTCCGCAAATGGAGCGTGGAAAAACTGACAGGCAATGACTACCGCCTCGAAAGCGACAGCCCGGCGAAAACGCTGGCGGTGGACTTTCCCAAAAAGGCCATGCTGCGCGGTGGCGTGGCCGGCCCGGCGGCGGGCGCCTTACAGGGCGATGAACAACTCAAGGTGGGCATCAACCGGCGGGTGACGACGGGAGATTTTTGAAAACGCCGGACATCACGCGGAGATTCGTCCCGCCCGTCGCGGGCATGGATCTTGAACAGGCCCTGAATTACACCTCCGCCGACGGAGTACCGCTGGAATGGTTTTATACCAGCTATACTTATCCGCGCACCTTTTACGCACCGGGTTCGCGGCCTGAGCTGGAGCGTTTTCTGGACGCCCCGCCCGCCGTGGCCGGGGAGGGAAATGATGGACTGTCGGCGTTGGTGCGGCGGGTCTATGAGACGGTGCGGCATTATTCGCTGTTGGGATTTCACGGGCCGAAGAACCGGGGTTTTTCCGAGGAGGAACTCTTGCGCAGCGGGGAAGGATGGTGCAACGAACAGGCCCGCGTGCTCTGTGTGCTGGCGCAAATCTGCGGATGGCCGGCGCGTCTGGTTTTTGCGGGGATGCGCAACAGGAAGGGGCACGTTCTGGTGGAAATTTTTCATCAGGGGCAGTGGGTGCTTGTTGACCAGACGGCGGCCTATATTTTCCAGACCGGAGACGGTCGTTGGGCCAATGTGCTGACCATGAAGACGGAAGCCGCCGCCGGAATCTCCGCGCGTTACCACGCCGCGCTTCAGGCGGAAAGGGAAAAAGCCAAAAGCCTGAAAGACTGGGAAATCATCGTGCCTTACGGCATGGTGGATGACCCGCTGGAACTATTTTTTTCCGTGGGGTACGGCAATTATTTTGTGCATTGAGGAGAGGCATTGTTGATATCCTCCAGTCTAGGATTCAAAAATCATCTCCACATAATCTCCAGCCGACAGGGTTTTCAGAATCTCAAGGATAGAGTCACCCTTGGTTTTGAGTATGGGCCAATGGTTGGTGGGGAGAACCAGCAGAGGAATGGTTCGCACAGCCAGGTTTTGCTGGTAGCCCAGGTTCTGGTCGCTGGTTACAAACACCTCAAACCCATGCGTCTGCACCAGCCGTAACAAATCGCCGTTTTGCGCGCCGCCCCACCCCATTTGCTGAGCGGTGGAACAGGCGTGACCGATCAGCAATTTTTCGACGGGGCGGGGCACGCATTCATCAAGAAAAATTCTCAAGCCATCCCCGCTGTTTCCAGAGCTTCCTGCCGCGAATGTGTCAGGATGGCAATGGCATCTCTCCGTTTTACTGTCGGGAAATGGTCTAGAAATTCTTCGAGCCCCAGGCCGTCCATGAGGTAATCGAACAAGGTCGAAATGGGAACGCGCGTGCCTCGAATTACAGGAGTTCCTCCCATAATCCCCTGGTCTGTCACAATGGGGTTTGTCGCTTCCATGAGAACAACCATGCCATTTTTTTTGCCTTGTTCAAATGGAAAAATCCGATGGCGCGGAGAAGCTAAGAACGGAAGAGTGAGGTGAGTGGTGCGCCAGTGTATTAAAATTTACAACTTGCGGAGCGCGTCAATCCGGCTGCTTGAGATGCTGGGCCAAAAATTCGCAGATGAGCGCCTTGGAATCCGGCGGCACGGCGTGCCCCTGGCCGTGGATATAGAATGCGAGGTTCTGCGGTTGTTCCAGCAGGCCGTAGAGTTCGCCGAGTTTCAGAAGCATGAGGGCACGCTGCCGTTGGGTGGGGATGTGGCATAGCGGGTCATTCCACGCGGAAATGTCGAGGAAGGCGCGCGGCGCGATGAGGGCGATGATCTCGTGCATGTCAATGGGCGGGGCTTCGCCGCGCAGCAGGCTTTCGCGGAGATGACGAAAATAGATATACCAGCGATCCCGCGCCCATTTCTCCACCTGCGGATTGTGCCGGAAAAACGTGCTGCCACAATTGTAGACGGCCGCCTTCAGGCGTTCGTCATAGGCCGCGAGAAAATAGGCGCCGTGTCCGCCGAGCGAATGTCCCATGACGCCGAGCCGCGAGGCATCCACTTCGGGAAGTGAGGAGAGAATGTCCACGGCCAGCGAATGTTCGTAGGTGAATTTACCAACCGCCGTCCATTCAGGATGCTTGTCGTAAAAGCGTTTCGTGTCGTAGGGGCCTTCCGGCGGAATGCGTGTGCCGGAGACAAAATGTTCCGGCGCAATGACGGCAAATCCGCGCCGGCAGAGGTGGTCGAGATGGGCTTCCTCCGGCGCTCCTTCGAGTCCGACGGTCTGGCGCAAACCCTGTGGGGTGGTGCCATGCAGCGCGACGACTCCCGGCAATGGCCCCGTGGGATTCAGGGGGATTCCCACTGCGGCCAGTGCGCGATCCTCGGATTCCGTCTGATAACTGATCCAGCGCAGACGATAGGATCCATCAACAATCTGCTCGTCCTCGATGCGTGTGTCCTTCGGCACGGGCGGCGGTTTGGCCTCATCCCGAATGAGTTCGAGAAAGCGTTTCCTGAGCGTTTCCCTTCGTTTCTGCCAGTGCCCGGCGTCTTCGATTCCCACCAGCAAATCATCCCACGAGGACTGAATTGCGGGTACTTCGGAATGCAGGCGTGCGGTCATTTTGCGGTGTCGTTGAAAATATTTTTTAGGATTTGCACCCATCCCTCGACCCCGCCCTGCTGGCCAGATTTGGATTCATTGAGCAAGCGGAAGAGTTCGGAGCCGAGGTAGTAGAGTTTCCCTTGGCCCAAGCGTCGCTCCCCGACCAAAATGTAGGTGTCCGTTCCAATTAAATTTTCCCAATCCAGGCTTTTGAGAAACACGTTTCCCTGGAGCCAGAACGGGTGCCCGACTTCAAGCGCACCGGCCAGAAGAGGCGAATCGGGCTGGCGAACCTCGCACTCCGCTCCTTCTCGCACATAAAAACTCGGCCCGAAGAGAAACCCTCCCTTCGCCCCGTCAGGAAACATTTTGGGTGCCTGTCGGATCAACAAAAGTCGGCCACCCTTCTCAACATAATTGCGGATTTTTTCGGACTCTTCGATGGTATAACCCCGCTCGGCGTCCAGCCCCGCCAACACGACCATACCAAAGTTTCCGTAGTCATCGGCGGCCAAAAACTCCCCGACGTCTTCATAGGGCATAGATTGCAGATCCCGATTGAAGAGCATGTTGATGATGCTCTCCGCCTCCCTACGCCCATATCCCTGCCCGGCCAGCGCAATTTTTTCTTCCGCCTGGCTCAGGCTGGAGGAAAGACCTAAAAATACGACGAGGAGTGAAACAACAACGCACCGTAAAAATGGAGGCTTCATAAAAACCAGTCAATACCACTCGACGGAGGTTGTCAATCTGCTTGGATTTGTGGATTTATGCGGCCTGAGTGAGCCCGTTCGAAATGAATTACGCCTTGATTTCATTTCCTCAATGGTATGCTGTGGTATCTTTCTATGAAATTCCCCAAGCTTCTGCTTATGCTTCTTGCCATGAATGGCGCATCAGGTTCTTTCATCACAGTGGATTCCTCGGGGCGGAGCAGGGACGCTTACACGACAATTCAATCAGCCGTAGATGCGGCCCAGCCCGGTGATGTCGTGGAAGTTCGCGGAGGGGTCTACCACGAGCGGGTTCACATCAGTCGCGGAGGGGAGCCAGGACGTCCGATTGTCGTTCAAGCGGCACCCAATGAGCTGGTTTTAGTCAATGCCGGCCGAAAGCTGGTTCTGGATTTGCGTCCGGTTGAGGGTCTTCCCGAGGTGTATTCCGCCTCGGTGGAGGATGGCCAGATGGACGAGCGCACGGGTCTCTGGGAGACACCGACACGGCTGCGCATGGCGCATGTCCACTCACCCGGGCAAACTGCACAACGGCTTGGCTCCTGGTATTACGACGCAAAAAGCCGTCGGATTTTTCTTAGGAGCAGCGGACGGGGGCCGGCCAGCCAGATGGACTATTGGGTCGAGTCGTCGGACGCGCCTGCGATCAAAGTAACTGGCTCTTATGTGCATATCCGCAACATTCAAGCCGCTTTCGGGCAGCATGGATTTTTACTCGAAGGAAAAAACTGCTCTCACGTAACCATCGAGGGGTGCCGGGCTTTTGCCAATTCCTGGGCGGGCATCCAATTGACCGGAGACAACCATGTGATCCGCGACAACGAGACCTTTCAAAACAACACCTATGGCATTCAGTTGCGGTTTGGAGTCAGCAACAACAAAATCCTGCGTAATGTTTGCCTGTGGAACGGTCCCAACAATGGGGAACCGACAGGATCGTCCGTCCCCACCGACTTGGGCATTTACAGTCAGGGCGGGTTCAACCTTGTGGCGGAAAACATCGTTGAGGGATGGCACGAGGACGTTTACCGCTACAAGTCCGGCCACGGAGCCAACGAAACCAACGTTCTCCGCAATAACGTCATCAAAGGCCACCAGACACCCGGGATTATGGGAGTATACGACAACACCCTGCTGGTCAGCGGGTTGGGTATGCGCGCGGGAATGTATCGGAATGGAGGGGAACCGAGTCCGCTCCGGGATTGGACCATTGTGGATCCGACCGGTTTTCAACGCGCCACCAATCTGATTGTCCCGCTCGTGCAGAAGGAGGATCCGCGCTTTGCCGATGTCGCCTACCGCGATTACCGTCTGCAGGCGGACAGCTCATACCTGGGAATGGGAGCTTTTCCCGAACGCGGCACCGTCTTTTATGTGAATCCGGCCACGGGTTCGGACGAAAACGATGGCTTGAGCGAGTCGAGACCGCTGGCTTCGATGTCAACAGCGCTGAGCCGCATGCCCGCCGGAGGAACCCTCTATTTGAGGCCCGGCAATTACACGGAAGCTGTGGAAATTCGCAGCGGAGGATTGGCGGCGCGGAATCCGCTGCGCTTGCGCGCCCTGGGCCGACAGCCGGGAGTCAGGATGATCGGCGGACTGACGATCAAAGACGGCCAGTTCATCGAGGTGGATGGCTTGGAGTTTGTTTCTTCGTTGCAAGTGGATGGAGCAAGAGGAGTGGTGGTTAAGCATTGCGTGTTTGACGGACAAGGAGCGGGGGTGACGGGAACCCGGAGTCCAGAACTGCGTGTGGATCGCTGCACGTTTGTCAATAATGACACCGCACTCGAGCTGACGGCTGCGCCCCAAGCTGGCGTCACCCAATGTCTGTTCAAAAATTGTCGCGTCGTCTATCAGTTGGACAGCGCGGATATTTTTCTTGGTTTCAATGCTTATTCGAGTTTCCACGGCAGGATCGGCGGAGAGGGTATCGGAAGCCTGGAAGCTTGGCAGACGCGCCTCTCTGGGGACGGACAAAGCCAACAGACGGATTTCTCGCTTTTACAGGATTTCCTCTTGCCTGCCGACAGCCCGCTGGCCGGGCGCGGCGCGGATTTTGGGCCATTGGGAGCGCGCATCGAGAGCGTGGTCTCACAATTGGAGATCACCAACCCGCGCATTGCCGGGATCAGCCCCCGGGGAGCCTCGTTGCTGTGGAATACGCCACGGATGGCCACGCTGGCAGAAATCACTCTCAAAAACGAGACCGGGAAAATCCTTAGAACATGGGAGCCATCGTTTTTTGTCCAGATCATGGGAAGCTCGTTTGATATCACGCAATTTTCACAGGCGTTCTACTCCTCGCAACGCCATGCCGTCATCGCGGATTTGCAGCCAGACACCGGCTATACCGTGTCGGTGGTGGCTCGGGATCTCCTGGGACAGCACGGCCAGCCGGTCGAGATCACTTTCAAAACTCCACGGGAATACCGCCAGCCGGTCGCTTGGTACGTCTCTCCGGAAGGAAACGATGCGGCGGACGGACGATCACCCTCGACCGCGTGGCGGTCATTGGCCCATGCCTGCGCGCAAGCCGGTCCGGGGGACGAGATTATCCTGCAACCAGGCCGGTATCGGGAAACGCTGCGTCCGAACGTTTCCGGAACCTCCGAGCGCAAGATCAGCATCCGCGCGGAGAAACCTCAGTCCGCCATCTTGGATCTGGCGGAAAACATCCCGGTCGGAGTGGAAATTCTGAACACCGATCACCTGGTCATCAGTGGTCTGCTTTTCCAGAATGGTGCCTTTCCGCGTACAGCCTGCTTTTCGATCAACAACGCTCGCGACATCACCATCCGGGATTGCGCACTGGATTGGCCGCGCGCGAGCAATTTTGAAAAACTCAAACTTGGCTATAGCGGCTTGGTGGCCAATCGCGTTTCCGGACTGACCGTGGAAAACAATCTGTTTCTGTGCGCGAGTTGGGGAGTGGGTGTGGCCAACTCCTCCGATGTGTCCATCCGCCATAATACCTTCGTTGGCGAAGGAAACTATGGCGTCGTTATTGTTCCCGGAAGCCCGGAGGAAACATACACCATCAAGGATAATGTATTCTATCGCGCGACCATGGGATACAAAAGCAACCCCTGCCTCTGGGTTTTCGCGCCAATGCCTCGGCTCGCTTCTGACCACAACCTGTTTTATATCCCCGAAGAGAGCAAGGGAACGATAGGAACTCTTCCCGGTCGCGAGCGCCTTTCCCCGCTGGTTGCCTGGGTGGAGGCCACCGGGCTGGACAAAAACAGCGTTCAGGCCCGGCCGGAGTTTACCAATCCTGAAACGCTGGATTTTTCGCTCCAACCAGGCTCGCCGGGCCAGAGGGCCGCCAGTGATGGCCGCGATATGGGAAGAGTCTTTCCGTAACGGGATATGGCTGATCGGGCAGCGAATCTTCGGTGGGGTGTTGACGGAGGCGCTCTTTCAAGCCTCTCGGCAGGATGCTCCCATACGTACGGTATGAGGGAGAAGCTCCTGAATTGAGGAGAAAGCCTGTCGTTGGTGGTACTGACGCAGAAACTCGAGGCTGCGCAGCATGGCGGCGCGATCGGGGTAGCAGTGCGCGGTCCAACGCATGGCCATTTTATCCAGGGTGTACTGCTCGGTCACCAAAATCGCGGAGAGCTGGTCAGGGATCACAGTGGCAGAGGCCTGGATGGTTTTCTCGAAAGGCATGGAGAGAGCACTGCCCGCCACCACCACAGCACTGTAACGCCTCTTTTCCAAATAGGGTTTCAAGCCGCGCTCGATGCTCCCCGGCTCCAAGGACTCCGTGAGAAAAATATCCTCTTCATGGCGAGGGAAGCCGCTCTCCGTCAGAGCCTGGAGGAAACCGTCATAGGCAAGTCTCATGAAATGCGCGGAGGTTTGGCCGGAGACGTAACCAATACGCCGATGACCCAGCGCGATCAATTTTTGTGCGGCCTCATAGGTCTGCTGGAAATGATGAGGCGAGACGAAATTCAGCTTCGATCCGCTCAGATTCCGATTCACCACCACCACAGGCACCGGGAAGGTCTCCTTGTCCATGCTCAGCAACATGTCCACCCAGCTCTGCTCAGGACGAATCACCAAAATACCGTCATACCCTGAAGGCGGACGCAAAAGCGTTTCGCGCAATTTTTGCGCGGTGGGTGTGTATTTGTAATGGACAAACGCATGGGTTTTTTCCTCGGCTTCGTGGATCAAATCATAATGGTAGGGAGTGACCCGCCAGTGTTGCGGCGCAAATCGCTCCAACGAGAGGTAGCGAAACTCTTGTCGCACGGGCGGCTCCAGGACAAAGTTTCCTCGTCCGTGGGTGGCGGAGAGATAGCGGCGTTCGATCAGCCGGGCAAAGGCGGCGCGAACCGTTCGACGACTCACGTTCAGAAATTCAGTCAGCTTTCGCTCCGACATCAATCGCTCACCCGCAGACAGGTGCCCGTTCTCAATCCACTGCTCGATTTGCACCGCAATCTGTTGGTAAAGAGGAGTCGGAGAATTTGCGTCCAATCCTTTCGCCAGAGATTGGAGCTGTGTGGTCACGGATTGATCTGGCTCCCGCAAAGGTCGTCTGCTCTTCATGTATGCACCGTCATGCGTTACAGAATCGTCCCGCGCCTGCAATCGCCAGCCGTCGGATCTATTTCTCGTTTTCTGCTCATAAGAAGAAACCTTTGGTAACCAGTTGAGGGGGCCAGTTCAAGCAAATGCTGGGGAGGAACGGCGATGCGGGTGCTCAGCGCGGGCCGAGGTGTTTGAACCATTCCGCAGTGGCTTGGGCGATGGAGTTTTGATCCCAGAGTGGGGCGTCCCGCCAGTCCTCGATGACCTCGATCATACGGGCCACGCCCGCTTCGAGGGGTACTTGAGGTTCCCAATCCAGAAGGCGTCGGATTTTTTGAGTGTCGGCAAATGTGCAATCGGGTTCGCCGGGTCTTCGGGGGATAAGGATGCGTTCCCCGCCAAGCAGTTCCACGAGGCGATTCACCGCGTAAGTATTTCCGGATCCGACGTTCAAGATTTCACCGGACACGTCGGATTGTGCCGCTGCGAGAAACGCGGTGGCAACATCGCTAACAAATGTAAAGTCGCGGGTTTGGGTGCCATCTCCCACCACGGTGAACGGATGTCCCGCCAGCTTTTGTTTGAGAAAAACTCCGAAGACTGCGCCATAAGCGCCCGTGGTGCGGCTGCGCGGCCCGTAGACGTTAAACAGCCGCAGCGACAGCACCGGGAGCTGATACACATGATGCCAGTGCAGGGCCATCTGCTCGCCAAGAAGCTTAGTCAGCGCGTACGGGTGCTCGGGGCGGCAGGGAGCATCCTCGGGCGTCGGGCAGGTGTCCGGAATCCCGTAGCATGTCGAGCTGGCCGTGTACACGAATTTCGATACGCCCAGAGCCCGCGCCAGCTCGAGAGCGCGAAACGTTCCCTCGACATTGACTTGAAAATAATCCTCCGGATTGACAATGGAAGGCACGAGATCTGCCCGTCCGGCAAGGTGAAAAAACCAGTCCGTGCCATGTGGGAAATCGCTGACCGACGTGTTTCGGATGTCTTTTGGGAGGAATTGAAACGCGGGATTCCTGAGAGCCTTTTCGAGGTTTTTTTCGCGTCCGGTGCTGAGGTCATCCACACCCACGACCTGGTGGCCCTGTTCGAGGAGAAGGTCCGTGAGGTGGCTTCCAATAAATCCGGCGGCGCCGGTAATGAGGCATCGCATGGCTAAAAGTTCAGCAGAGAGGCGGCGGATTTGAGCAGTGCCGCTCGTGAGATGGAGTGTTCATTTCCGACGATATTGACCGCCTGTGCGCCTGCGAGCTGGCCCAGGAATGTGGCCACATCGAGGGGAAGCCCGCGCGCTGCCGCCAGGCCTACCAGAGAAAAGAAGGCGTCTCCCGCACCCACCGTGTCGGTGACTTCGGTGGCCAACGGCGGAATCAACACCGGCGGACGCCCCCTGGCATGTCCGATCGTCAGAACGCTCCCGCGCGTGAGCCAGCCATATCGCGCGCCAAAGGATGTGGCCAGCCGCTCCAGCTCGACCTCTCCCTCCGGATTTCGCTGACCGCACGCGAGCATCATTTCCTGCAGGTCGAGCGAAAAGGCGTCCGCGCGCTGGTATTGGCGCGTAATGATATTGAACCCGTGGTTGTTGCTGTTGGTCTGGCAATTCAAGACGAGAAAGGGCGCCTCATTTTGAACCATCTCGCGCAGTTCCTTTTGCATCAGACCATGACCGAAATCCGCAAGCAACACCACGTCGCAGGATTTCATTTCGGAACGGAGGGTTTCCAGAAGTCGCCGCCCCGTGTCCTTCGATGGAGGCGTGTTGTCCAAAAAATTGACCGAGAAGAGCTTGGAAAGCTCATTCTCATTATCGAGCGGCTCGACGTAGCGTTTTTTCACAACGGTGGTAAAATTCGGGTCGCGCGTGGTCGCGTCCTCCTCCGGGCTTATGGTGCCTGCCAGCAGCTCCTCCACCCACGGCTCGCCACCCAGCAGGCTGACAAACCGAACGTGATCGCAGAACTCCCTGACATGACGAAACACGGCCAGCGCACCTCCCAGGTGGGTGTCCTGACGAAGAAATTTCCCTGAGATGATGCGATTTTTCGAGGTGAGACCCTGGACCTTCAAATACGAGTATTGGTCAATGATGGTATCGCCAACGACGAGCACACGCAGCCCGCGAAAGCTTTCGATCATCGTCTGGAAATCCTTTCCGGAGACCCGCGTGGCCAGGTCGCGGCAGAACTCCCGCACAGGCTCGGCGAGATGGCTGAAATGACGGTTGAGCAGCCGCGTTGAGCTGAAGACCACCGAGCCGATGTAGCGGGTCTCTCCGCCATGCGCGGCCACCTCTTTCAGATCATCGTGGATATTGCCGGTCACATCGTTGTCCGGGTTTTCGTATTCCCGGCCCTTGCAATAGACAGCGGGCTTGACCAGACGGATGGCCTCGACCGCCGCCGGAAAAGGAATCAACACGACATAGTCCACGCATTCAAGCGCCGCCAGGCTGTGTGCCCTCAGCTCATCGTTGAAGCAGGGCCGTCCCGGCCCTTTATTGACAAAGGCCTCGGCGGTCACCGTCACCACCAGCGCATCCCCGAGTGCCCGCGCCTCCTCGAGGTGGATGACATGACCAGGATGCACAAGATCGAATGTTCCATGACACTGCACCAGACGCTTTCCTTCAGCGCGCAATCTCTCGAAGCGCTCCGCCGCTTCCGCAACCCCGAGAATCTTGGAGTGTGTCGCCTGACTCATGGCTGTGGCATCCCTGCCAGTTTTCTGCTGACCGCATGCGCGAGCGCCATTTGACAGTCCTCGGCCACTTGCATGTCCCGGACTGGAAAATGAATGGCATGATCGGCCAGCGCACGCGCCTGGCCGCCATCAAATCCCAGGATGGCCCATGAAGAAATCCCCAACGTGCGCGCCTCCTCCAAAGCCCGGAGAATATTTGGGGAGTTTCCGCTTCCGGACAGGACGATCAAAACATCCCCACTCTCTCCCAACACACGCAACTGACAGGCAAACACCTCGGCATAAGCGACATCATTGGCCAGGCAGGTGAGCACTGAGGCATTGGCAGGCAGCGCGGAGGCCCTGAGACCACCACGCCCGTGCGCGTTGGCACCATAAATGAGATCATTCGCCCAGTGGGCCGCGTTGGCTGCGCTCCCGCCATTGCCACACAGAAAGACCTGCCTCCGCAATGCGCGCGCCTCCTCCAGCGCATCCGCCAGACCGTCAACCCGCGCCACATCCACCGCGCCAAGTGCCTCCGCCAGCGTCCGCTGGTAGCTTTCAAAGATTTCCTGCATGGGAGATGCTTTCATAGAGAGTTCGCGGGGGCCGGTCAGTCTTCGTGGGCGAGACAGGCGGCAATGAAGCCGCGGAAGAGCGGGTGGGGCGCGTTGGGTTTGGATTGGAACTCGGGATGGAACTGGCAGGCAACAAACCAGGGGTGGTTTTGGATTTCGATAATTTCCACGAGCTGGCCGTCGGGTGAGGTGCCGGAGATGATCAGTCCGCGCTGTTCCATGAGTTCCCGGTAGCCCATGTTGAATTCGTAGCGGTGGCGGTGGCGTTCGGTGACTTCGGGTCGGCCATAGACCTGGTGTGCCACGGAGTTTTTACCGAGCAGGGTGGGCCACACGCCCAATCGCATTGATGCGCCTTTTTGCGTCACATCCTTCTGTTCCTCCAGGATGTAGATGACCGGATGCGGGGTCTCCGGATCAAACTCGGTGCTGTTGGCTCCCTCGAGTCCGCACACATTACGGGCAAATTCGATGGTGGCAATCTGCATGCCCAAACACAGTCCCAGAAAGGGTGTCCTGGATTCGCGGGCATACCGCGCCGCCTCCACCTTTCCCTCAATCCCCCGATCCCCAAAACCTCCGGGCACCAGCACACCGGCCACACCCTGAAGGTATTTTTCCGCACCTTCCTCACCCAGAACCTCGGCATCCACCAGCACCAGGTCCACTCCACAGTCATGCGAGGCTGCCGCATGGGTGATGGACTCGTAGATGCTTTTGTAGGCGTCCTGCAGCTCGATGTATTTCCCGACCACCGCAATACGCACGCGTTTTTTTGGATGGATGATCCGGTTGACGAACTTGGTCCAGTCCGCCAGATGGGGCTCCGGAGTATTGAGGCCGAGAAGACGACAGACAATATCATCCAGCCCCTCGGAGCGGAGATTCAGCGGAGACTCATAAATCGTGTGCTCGACATCACCGGCCTCGATAACGGCCTCGATGGGGACATTGCAATACAACGAGAGCTTTTGCCGGACTTCATGATCCAGAGGCGTCTCGGTGCGGCAGATCAGAACGTGCGGCTGCAATCCGATTTCGCGCAGTCGCGCCACACTTTGCTGGGTCGGCTTGGTTTTGAGTTCTCCGGCAGCCTTGAGAAACGGAACCAGCGTGACATGGATGATGATCACATTGGAGGGCCCAACCTCGAGCTGGAATTGCCGGATCGCCTCGAGGAAGGGCAGCCCCTCGATGTCTCCGGTCGTTCCGCCAATCTCGCTGATGAGAACGTCCGCCCCGGAAGATTCCCCCAACTCGCGGATGCGACGCTTGATTTCGTCGGTGACATGCGGAATCACCTGCACGGTGCGACCGAGGTAATCGCCGCGCCGCTCGTTGGCGAGCACCGTCTCATACACCTGACCGCTCGTGACGTTATTGGCCCGGGTGAGCACGCAGTTGGTGAAGCGCTCGTAGTGGCCAAGATCCAAATCCGTCTCGGCACCATCGGCCAACACATACACCTCGCCGTGCTGGAACGGACTCATCGTGCCCGGATCCACATTCAGGTAAGGATCCAGCTTGAGCAAAACCACCCGCAACCCGCGGCACTCGAGGAGCGTTCCCAGCGAGGCTGCCGTCAGCCCCTTCCCCAGAGAACTCACCACACCACCGGTCACAAAAATGTACTTCATGCCGGAACATTCTAAACAGGCCTGCCGGAAAAGCCAGCGTCAGAAATGCCCGCCCGAAACATTTCTTGGGAGACCCAGGGAAAAATTTCAAGGAGTACATGTGAAATATCTCATTGATACCAACGCGTGGATTGCCTTTTTGGAGGACTCCCCGATGTTGTCAAATCGAGCCGCTCTTCTTATGGAAAGCAATGAAAGCGTTTGCTACGCCAGCCTTGCCTCTGTTTGGGAAGCGGCGATCAAAATTGGTCTTGGCAAGTTGAAGCTCCCCTACTCCCTCGATCATGAACTGCCGCGCATTTTTGAGGAAAGCGGATTTGAAATCCTCGTGTTCGATTGGCGCACCGTCACGTCCGTGCAGCACTTGGAGCGCATTCACGGCGACCCATTTGATCGCATCCAAGTCGTCCAAGCCCGGCAGCATGGCCTCGACATCATCAGCCGGGACGCCATCTTCGACCGCTATGGTCTGCTTCGGATTTGGTGACAGCCCGCCCGACGCTTACGAAGCGAAGTGGGCGGCAGCGGCCTTCCACGAAACCACATTCCAGAAGGCCTTGAGGTAATCGGCCCGTCGGTTCTGGTAGTGCAGGTAGTAGGCATGTTCCCAGACATCCACGCCGATGACCGGTCGGCCTTCGACGCCCGCGATGGCTTTGCCCATGAGCGGACTGTCCTGGTTGGCCGTTGAGACGACTTCCAATTTCCCCGCAGGATTGACAATCAGCCAGGCCCAGCCGCTGCCAAAGCGCGACAATCCCGCTGCTTCAAATTTGGCTTTGAAATCCTCAAAGCTGCCAAAGGTGGAGGTGATGGCCTCCGCGAGAGCGCCTTCGGGAGCACCGCCGGCGGAAGGAGCGAGGATCTTCCAGAAAAAGCTGTGGTTGGCATGGCCGCCTCCGTTGTTTCTAACGGCCCCACGAATCGCTTCCGGCACCGCGCCCAAATCCGCGATGAGTTCCTCGACGGGCTTTTTGGCCAGCTCAGGAGCAGACTCGAGTGCCTTGTTCAGGTTGGCGACGTAGCCGGCGTGGTGCTTGCCGTGGTGAATTTCCATGGTGCGTGCATCAATGTGGGGTTCGAGGGCGTTGAATGCGTAATCCAGTGAAGGTAGTTGGTATGACATGATATTTCGTTTTGTTATGAGGAAGAAAACTTAGTTCACGATGCGATGATTTGCAAGTGGTTGCGCAAAGATTTCTCGATGGGGGGTGTTCCGCTGTGGTTTCTGGCGATCAATCAATGAGACGACAGGCGATGTCGCCGTAGGCGTCAATGCGCCGGTCGCGCAGGAATGGCCAGTGGGTGCGCTGGGTCTCCACGGTTTGCAGGCTGATCTCGGCGACGAGGACGGTCTCCTCGGAGTCTCCCGCCCTGGCCAGAATCTCGCCGGACGGATTGCAAAGAAAGCTCTGGCCCCAGAACTCGATGCCGTCGCCGCCATCGGGTGCTTCGTGGCCCACGCGGTTGGGAACCGCCACATAGCAGCCATTGGCAATGGCATGGGCGCGCTGGATGGTCTCCCACGAGGAGTGGTGCGTCTTCCCATAGACCGCTTTTTCGGACGGATGCCAGCCGATGGCCGTGGGATAGAAAAGAATCTGTGCGCCACGCAGGGCGGTGAGTCGGGCCGCCTCGGGAAACCACTGATCCCAGCACACGCAAACGCCGACACGGACGCCACAAACATCCCAGGCCTGAAAGCCGAGGTCGCCAGGCGTGAAGTAAAACTTCTCGTAGAAGAGCGGGTCATCGGGGATGTGCATCTTGCGGTATTTCCCGAGGAGCGCACCGTCCGGCCCCAAAATGACGGCGGTATTATGGTACAATCCGGCCGCGCGCCGCTCGAAAAGCGACAGGATGATCCCGACGCCCAGCTCCCGCGCAAGGTTTCCAAATCGTTCCGTCGAGGGGCCGGGGATGGTTTCGGCCAGCGCGAAGTACTTATGGTCTTCGGACTGACAGAAATAGACGGAGGCGAAAAGTTCCTGCAGGCAGACCAGCTTTGCGCCGCGCACCGCTGCCTCGCGGATTCCCCGCTCTGCCGCATCCAGGTTCTCCGCGACATTCGACCCGCAGCGGTTCTGCACGAGGCCGATGGAAATGCTTTCCGCGTGTTCAGCCATGAAGGTCGTTCTTTATCGCTTCCCACCCGTCACCTGCGAGCGTGGGAGGATTTTTGCAGTTTTGATGAAGACCTTTTCCGTGGGCTTGCTGGGTTCGCCGTTCGGCGACATGGTCACCGGAGTCCTTTCGATGAGGTCGAGGGTTTTGTTCCCTTCCGCATCCCCCTCCAAAACACGGCCAAAGGCGGTGTATTGGTGATCGAGGTGCGGGGAGGTTCCCAGCATGAGAAAGAATTGGCTTCCGGCAGAGTTGGGATCGGACGAACGGGCCATCGAGATCACTCCACGCTCGTGCTTGCGATCGTTAAACTCAGCGGGAATTTTGTAGCCCGGATCACCGGTTCCCCAAAGAGACTCCTTCGCGGGATCCTTGGTCAGCGGATCCCCACCCTGCGCCATGAATCCCGCAATGATCCGGTGAAACGCCGTGCCATCATAAAACCCCGCGCGCACCAGCTTCTTGAAATTTTCCACAGTCCTGGGAGCTACATCCGGCCAGAACTCCACCACCAACCGCCCCCTGTTGGTCTCGAGAACCGCCACCTCATCATCCGCCCGCACAGAAACACTGGCCGACACCCCCAGAACCCCCACCAACACCATCCCCAAAAGCTTTTTCATCATACGCCCACCACCATTCCACAAACCAACGCGAAAACCAGCGCATTTTTGAGAATTTCACACTCCGTACGCTTTTCTTTTTCACAGGGAGGGGTTGCAATTCTGTTATGCAACAGGTATCGTTTGAGGAGAAATCCAATGAGCACGAAATCAACACTCAGCAGCCTCGATCAACTCAAGCAATTCACGACTGTCGTTTCCGACACCGGGGATTTTGATTCGATTCGAAAATACGCACCGCAAGACGCCACGACAAATCCGACACTGATCCTCAAGGCGGTGAGTCGTCCCGAGTACCGTCACCTGCTGGACAAGGCCATTGCCGACAACCGTGGGTCGGGGCTCGGCGCGGACGCGCTTTTGCAAAAAATCATTGATGATCTGCTGACGCTTTTTGGGCGGGAGATTTTGCAGATCATTCCGGGGCGCGTGAGCACCGAGGTGGATGCGCGGCTGTCGTTTGATGTTGAGGCCACAGTCAAGCGCGCCGGCCAATTGATTGCCTTGTATGAGGGGATGGGGATACCGCGCGAGCGCATTCTGATCAAGATCGCCTCGACATGGGAGGGGATTCGGGCGGCGGCGCTTTGCGAAAAGCAAAAGATAGCCTGCAATTTGACGCTTCTTTTTTCGTTGCCGCAGGCGGTTGCGGGGGCGGAGGCGGGGGTGACGTTGATATCGCCGTTTGTCGGGCGCATTTACGATTATTACAAGGCGGCCACGGGGAAGGATTTTTCCGGAGTGGAAGACCCCGGCGTGCAGTCGGTTCACAAAATCTACACGTACTACAAGAAGTTCGGGTATCCGACGCAGGTCATGGGAGCGAGCTTCCGGAATGTCGGGCAAATCACCGAGCTGGCAGGCTGCGATTTATTGACCATCAGCCCGGACCTGCTCGAAAAGCTCCAGGAGAGCGATGCGCCGGTTCCGCGCAAGTTGGATCCAAAATCCGCAGCCGCCGGAAACATCGAACGCATCGAAAATTCGGAAAAAAATTTCCGCTGGCTGATGAACGAAGATGCCATGGCGACGGACAAACTGGCCTCGGGTATCCGCGTCTTTGGCGCAGACATCCGCAAGCTCGAGAAACTCATCACCGACGCCTTGTAACCCCCCCCACCCCCACGTATGAACTCGTCTCCGCCAGCCTTGTCACAATCGCACGGATGAGCGGTTCCCTGCCCTAATCCAACCATGACTGCGAAATCCTCCGGCGCACGGCCCTCGTATGGAGACTGGAGAATCAGCCCGTTTTTTGACGCGCTGATCATTGGGGTTCTGGTCTGCGCTTCGTTTTTTGTCAGCGGGATGATCGTGTATTCCCGGACGTTGGCGAAAAGAGGCCTCACTGTCACCGCACCGCAGGCTGTTCTTCCCGAGCCGCCAGCATCCGCGATGGCACCACCCGGGGAAGGAGGCAACAGCGAAGCGACAGCGCGGATCAAAACGGTTTTGCAACGATTTTGGGTTTCCTGGCCGGAGCTGCGATCCAGCGGATTGAATCAGGCGCTGGCGATTGGTCTGGCTGTTGGCGCACTGACCGGGGTTTTTGTTTTTCGTTCGAGCCGGAAATTCCGGCGTGCATTTCATGAACTGTCGGAGGCGGAGCGGCGTCTGGAAGATGCGGGGGGGGCGGCGGGGGATTATGTGTGGGAGGGAGACGTCTCGGGGCGCTACGTTTATGTGTCGCAACGGGTCAGCCAGGTCCTGGGTTACGAGGCTTCCGAATTGCTGGGACGAACCTACTTCGAGTTGGCGTCTGAGCGGGATGACGTGGAAGAGCGCGCAGCGGCGATCCTTGGCGAAGCACAGGCCTTCCGCAATTTCGAGGCGCGGATGATTTGCAAAAATGGCTCGATCATCTGGACCTCGAGTCATGGGACGCCGCTGAAGGACGCGAACGGTCGGCTGACAGGGTATCGGGGAGCGACGCTCGACATCAGTGATCGCAAGCGCGGCGAGGAGGGACTCATCCGGCAAAAAGAGGCGGCGCAAACCGCCACCGCAGCCAAGAGTCAGTTCCTTGCGGTGATGAGCCATGAGCTGCGGACGCCGCTGAACAGCGTGCTGGGGTTTGCCGATAATCTGGCCATGACCCCGCTTTCCCAAGAACAGCGCGAGAGCCTTGAAATGATCCGGCGCAATGGCGACGCACTCCTGACTCTCTTAAATGACATCCTGCTGTTTTCGCGCGCGGAGGCGGGTGCCCTTGGGGTGTTTTCCGAACCCACAACCATCCGGGAGTTTCTGGAGGGCGTGGTCGCCCTGTATCGGCCATCCGCCACGGCCAAACGGCTTGAACTGCGGCTCGAAGTTGCGCCCGGCGTCCCTCCGCATCTGAGCCTGGATCAAATGCGCATTCGCCAGATTCTTCTGAATCTTATTGGCAATGCGGTCAAATTCACCCTGAAGGGCCACGTGCTGGTTCGCGCGGAAGCGACTCTCTCACCCAATCACTCCGGTGAGATCGAGCTGCGGATTGCCGTGGAAGACACCGGCATTGGAATCCCCGGGCATAAAACCGGATTTCTTTTTGATGCGTTCTGGCAGGGTGATTCCTCCGACACTCGACTGCATGGCGGCACGGGCTTGGGGCTGCCCATCTGCCGTCAGTTGGCGGGACTGTTGGGTGGTGCCGTCACGCTGGATGCGTCCTCCCGGGAAGGCAGTCGGTTTCTGTTCGTCTGCCGGTGCCGACAGTCCGAATCCCCTGTGGAAAAACAGCAAAGTGGCGTCATCACGCTTCCCAAGGAGACCGCCCCGCCCCGCCGCCGGATTCTGATTGCCGAAGACAACCCCGCCAACCAGAAACTCCTCCAGCTCCTTTTACGGAATCTGGGGTACGCGTCCGAGTGCGCGGTCAATGGACAGGAAGCCGTGGAAATGCACGAGCGCACGCCGTTTGACATCATCCTGATGGATCTGCAAATGCCCGTTCTGGACGGCCTCGCGGCCACACGCGAAATCCGCCGCAAGGAGCTGTCATCTCCCGCGATGCGACCCGTTAGCGTGGTGGCCCTGACTGCAAACGCCATGTCAGGCGATCGCGAAAGGTGTCTCGCCGCCGGCATGAATGACTACCTTGCAAAACCGATCCGTCTCGATGACCTCCGCCATGTCATCCAAAAAAC
>JAJTZA010000069.1 GCA_021463905.1 Terrimicrobiaceae bacterium
AAAATTATGAATACAAAATCCACACTCACTCCGCAACAAGCGGCAATTACGAGTCAAAAACTCATGGAAGCGGCCATCATTTCCCGTGCATGGAGCGATGAGAATTTTCTTGCCAAGCTGGAGGCCAATCCGGCCGAGGCGCTCGCGGAGGCGGGAATCCCCGCGCCACAAGGCAAGACCATCCGCGTGATCCGTGAAGAGCCGAAAACGATCCACATCACACTACCTCCAAAACCCGCCGCAACAGCCGAAGCCAGCGACGATGAACTCGCCGCAGTCGCGGGTGGCGCATTGATTGATAATGGCAAATGCGCCGTCTGGGATGGCATAAGCAAGAGCCGCAAAGACGGAAAAATCGGGGATTTGGAGGAATTTTTCTTCAAGGGATGCACCGTGGTTTCCGGAGCCATCGGTGTCTCCTGGGGCTGGATGTAATTTTAAATGTCCGCGAAATCAGGAGGCACCCTGCCCGTTTTCGCGGAGTTCTGCCGTCCGTGGCTGAATCAGGCAACGCGGCGTTTGCCGATTTGGGGCGCGCATCCCGAATTGGCGGATGCTCTCGCCGCCCAGCTTTCGGCGGTGGCGGCGCGGGTGTTAGTTGCGGAGTTGAAAAGATGGCGGGAGGCCGGCCTGCTGCAAGGGGCCACTCCGACGGAGCGCGGGCAGGATTTTTTCCAACGTATTCTGACGCTCCCTGAAATGCGTGCCCATTTGCAGGCTGAGTATCCCTTGCTCTTCCCGCTTCTGGACAAAATCACAGAGCATTTCTGCGGAAATCTGGAAGATGCGCTGACGCGCCTCCGTGCCCGCACGAAGGGCGCGGGCCTCGCCATTTCCCGCATCGAAACCGGCCTGTCTGATCCACACGCACAGGGACGCGCGGTTATCTGTTTTATTTTCCATGACGGAAAAAAACTGATCTACAAACCGCGCAGCGTGCGCGGCGAAGTATGGTGGGCTGATTTTATTGCCTGGTGGAATGCCTCCGGCGTGAGTTCGGCACTGAACCTGCGTGCGCCGGAAGCGAGCGATCATGGGGACTACGGATGGTGCGAATTTATCGAAGCGTACGAGGACGTCGGAGAGTCATCCGCCTGGTTTTTTCGCCTCGGCGCACACATGGCCATCACATGGCTCTTCGGAATTGGGGATTGCCATTTCGGAAACTTCATTGGTGCCGGATCCCATCCCGTGCTGGTGGATGCGGAATGTGTGGGATCCGCCTTCTGGCATCCGAAGCTGCCGGAACTTCCTGCTGGATTGCCACCGCTTTTTATGCCCGCCTGGAGAACACCGCTGACGGGCGGTATGTTCCCGCCGTGGATGATGCCGAAAGTTCCCGGACAGCCGCTTTATCTGGCGCCTGGCATTGGCGGTGTCGAGGATCGTCCGCTGCCGGTCAAGCGTCCCGTGTGGCACGGAGTCGGAACGGATGAACTGCGTATGGAATTAACGGCGGGGCTCATGTCGCCCGTACGCAGCCGCTCAGGCGCGCCCAGCTCGCATCAGGAAATTGCTGAGGGATTCCTAGCGGCTGCAAAGCACCTGCTCGCTCGCCGCGACGAAGTGCTTCCATGGATCGGCGCCGGCCATGTGCGGGATCCCTTGCAAGTCCGTTCGCGCATCCTTCTGCGAAACACCACCGCCTACCAACAGCTTCTCGAAGCAACCAGCGGCCCGAAATACCTCACGTCCCACGCAAATCGGCAAGCAGCTCTTCAGACGATCCGCAAGGTTCCTGTCATCGGAGGAGAAGAACCGTCGGGGCTTGTTGATGCCGAACTTTCCTATCTAAGCGTTCAGGCCTACCCGCGCTTTATAATCAACGAGGAGGGGGCTCACATTGTCGCCGACGATGGAAGAGAGGCTATTCTGGAATGTAATCCGGAAGTTTCCAAAGGGCTTGCCAGACAACACTGGCGCGACCTCACGGAGGCGAAAATCACTTGGTATTCGAAGATAATCTCCGCCGCGTGTCGTCAGGCCGCCGAACCCCGGATCGCCATGCCTGATGGCAACAACCGCTTCCTCCTCGCCGCCGAGGAGATTGGCAAAGCTCTCGAGCGTCAGGCAATTCGTACGAAGACCGGATTCTCCTGGTTGGGACTGACTTCCGACGCTCAGGGAAACATTGCCACGCAGACGCCTGGAGGGGATTTTGCCTCAGGCTCTGCGGGGCCAGCCGTTCTTCTCGCGCGGCTTGGGGTAGCGACAGGCGACCAGCGTTGGACGGATCTTGCCTTGGAGGCGATGCGTTTTAGCGAGCACTATTGGACTCGCTACGCCGCATTTGCCGGGGCAGTGCCGTGGTCCGCCTACTATGGCGCAGGATCCCTGTTTTTGGCCGGAGTCGCGGCGGAGTCACTGACGGCTCATCCTTCCATTCGCGCCATGCTCGACCGCTGGCTGGAAGGCGCGCATCGTGACCGGAGTTGGTTGAAAATGAACGGCGATCATTTGGCCGGGCTGTCGGGATTGGCCATGGCCCTTGCCGCCCTTGCCTCCGAATTTCCCCTTGCCCAAGACCTGCTCAAACCTGCACTCACCCGCCTTTTGGAGCCGTCTCTGTCCGCTTCCTTGAGCACCCCCGGTCTGGCGCATGGAACGGCCGGATGGGTGATGGGGGTGATCGCGGCGGCGCGTGCGCTGGGAGATGACCGTGCCATGAGCTTCGCACGGAAAGTGATCTCGACGTTTTCCGAACAATGGGCGCAGTTCGAAGCACGGCCTTCCGTTCAACAAGACCCGCCGGGTGGCTGGTGCAATGGTGCCATCGGCCTGATGGCCATCGCAGCGGAACACCCCGCGACCTCTGACTGCGCTCGTGATTTTTTTCAAAAATCCCGCCGATGGTTTGCCGGTGGGCATGGCGGCCATCATTTCTGCTGCGGCGAGGCGGGGCGGGTTCTCCTGCTGGCCCACGCCGCAAATTTGCTGTCCGACGCCGAGTTTTCTGCTGAAGCCCGGCGCTGCGCTGATGCCATGCTCGATCACGCCGGACAACACGGGTTCCTTGTTTTTCAAGGCATCCCGGAACGTTTAACCATTCCAGGGTGGCTGAACGGAATCTCCGGCGTCGGTGCGGCCATGCTCGCCGCTCATGCTCTTCACGAATGATTATATCTAAGGCAGGGGGTATGGGCGGGACGCAAAATACTTTACTGCAAGAACATGAAGGCATCTTCGCGGGTAAAATCATCTCCAAGATGACTCTCGATCGGGAACTTCAAAGGTGCTTGGGGCAGCTCAAAAACGTTGGCGCAGTAATGCAAATGTTCTTCGGATGCCGGAACAGGATTCAAGGGTGCCTTTCTCATCTTCGAGCCGTGCTTCTGTCCAATCGTGATGGACGAATGGATTCGCAAGCAGTAGGAATGGATCCCTCGATATGCAATGAAAATGATCCGTCTTTCGCTGCTGCTGTTGTTGATCGCCGCCGTGGTTTCCGGTTGTGCGTCCCGCGAAGGCGCGTTGCGGAGCAAAAACGTCGAGTGCGTGCATATCCAGGCTACCCCGGAACAAATCACCACGGCGGCCCAAAAAGTTTTCGCTGACCACGGTTTTCAGCACACCCCGGAAACGAATCCCCAGGCGATGCAGATGAAAAAGAAGACGCCTCTCCTTTTCCGTCCGATCAAGGGAGGAGACGCCCTTGTCTGGCTCATCCTTGAGCCGAGGGCGACGGGATGGGATGCCTATTGTCTGACTGAGCCGAACCATCTCTATCCGGGAGGAAACGTACCGCGCTTCGGGAAATTGCTGGCCGAAATCAAACAGTCCGCCGAAAGCCAGCCGATGCGGAACTAGCCGCTCAAAATGGCAAATTGACGATCCGGAGGGTTCAGCCAATTTTTTGTGTCATGGAGCATCCATCAGCCATCTTTCCCTCTGCATGGATGCGGGCGATTCTCTTTGCCATTGCTTCATCCGCAGCGGTCTGTTTTCCGTTTGTGCTTGGGTTTTGGCTTTGGCCGACGGGTTTGACCGCCAGGGCCGAACACATTTTCTGGCCAGCCACGGGCGTGAATGTGGCCGGGCTGCTTTTGCTGGGGTGGCGATACTTCCCGGTGATCTGGAGCGGAGTTCTGGCGGCGGTGGTCTTTCTCGGACAGCCTGTGCTGATCAGCCTGATTGCCGCGACGGGAAATGTTTTGGAAGCCTTGCTGGCCTGTTGGATCATTCAGAGCTTCGGAAAATTCTCATCCGGTTTTGATCACACCCGTCCGGTGATTGCCCTGCTGGCGGCATCGCTGATCGCGCCCATCATCTCCTCACTTTCGGTTCCGGCCTATCTGGTTTATGACGGCACGTTTTCGGCAAAAGAGTTTTGGATGGCTGTGGGCAATTGGAATCTGGCCAATGGCGCGGCCATGCTGCTGCTGGCACCATTGATTGTCTCGCTGGTGCGGGGGCGGCGGGCATGGAGCGTTCGAGGGCATGAGGTTGAGGCAGTGCTTTGGCTGGGAGCGATGATTTTGGGTGCGGGGCTGACGTTTCATGAAGTCTTCAAGGCCCAGGGCTTAAACTTCGCATTCCTTGTTTTTCCGTTCGTTATTCTGGTCGCCGTGCGCTTCGGTCCGGCGGAAACAACCGTGGCTTTGAGCGTGGTGATGGCTTCCATTTATTGGCAATTGAGCAGAAATGCTCCGGTGCTGCTGATTGATCAGGCTCCGGCCATTATCTGGTTTGTGCAGGCGTTTTCCTGGGTGCTGGCTGCGACGGGGTTGATTGTGGCAGCCCTGGTGTCGGAGCGGCGGCTGGCCGAGACGCTGCTGGCCAGCGAGGCGGCCAGATCTCATGAAATTTCCCTGCGGGAGGAACGGGCGCGGCTGAATGCGCTGCGATATCAGATCAATCCGCATTTTCTTTTCAATGCCCTCAACTCGCTCCGCGCGACACTCCCGCTCGCGGCGGAAGACCCCCGGAAAATCGTCACGGCCCTGTCAGGTTATCTCCGCTCGACGCTTGCCCGCCCGGAAGCGGATCTGACACAGGTGCGCGATGAGGTTGAGTCGGTGGAACATTATTTGGCCATCGAGAAAAAACGCTTTGGGAGGGATCTGGCCGTGGAGGTTTCCATTGCGCCGGAGGCGGAGGATGCTTGGATTCCCATTTTTCTTTTGCAGCCCCTGGTCGAGAATGCCATCCGGCATGGGTTTACTCAATCCAAGGGCGCATTGAAATTGCAAATCAAGGCAGGATTGGAGCGCGAGCAGCTTGTCATTGAAGTGGCCAACACGGGAAAACTCATCGAATACGAAGGGCGCGACAGGCCCGGACTGGGGTTGGAAAATATCCGCAGTCGCCTGCAATTATTGTATGGAGAGAAGGCCGCGCTGACGCTGACCGTCGAGGATGGCTGGGTGCGTGGGCAAATCCGACTGCCCTATGCGGCAAGCCCGACCGCTTCCCATTCATGAATATGCGCTGCCTGATTATTGATGACGAAAAGCTCGCGTTGGCCGAGATGCGGCTATTGCTTTCGGCGCACCCGGGCGTGGAGGTGGCCGGTGAGGCGATGAATGTCAAGGACGCGCTTGAAGTGTGGCAGCGTGAGAAGCCCGATCTGGTGTTTTTGGACATTCAACTTCGGGGAGAAACCGGATTTGACTTTGTGGGACGCCTGGAAGAACCGTGGCCACGCATTGTTTTTGTCACCGCCTATGATCGCTATGCGATTCGCGCGTTTGAATGCAATGCGCTCGATTATTTGCTCAAACCCGTGCAGCCCGAGCGGTTGGCGGAAACCCTGCGGCGCGTCCGTTCCTCTCCCCGTCCGGCTCCTGCCGCCCAGCCGGAAGACTGCGTGTTTGTCAAAATGAACGCGACCGCCCGATTTTTGCCCTGGAATGATATTCTCTCCATCAGATCCGAGGGCAATTACACGCGGCTTTTTTTGAAGGATGGGAATACCCCCTTGATTCTTCGGACCTTAAAGGAATGGAAAAATTTGGCACCTCTTGGGCAATTTCTGCAGGCGCACCGAAGCGCATTAGTTCATGGACGGGCGATACGGGAACTCCGCTCCACAGCGGATGGGCGTCATGTGCTGGTAACGGCAGACAATCACGAAATCCCTGTCGGACGCACTTTCTGGCCAAAGATAAAAGCAGTACTCACGGTTGATTACCGGCCCGCTTCTGCTGTTGGTCATTGATTTTTTGTCATTGGTCACAATCCGGTTGAACGAAGCGTTCCTTTGACTGATTCGATGACTCGAATCATTTCATGAAGGAGCGTTCTAAATCGGTCGGGTCATCCGCTGCGCAGCCTTTGCGCCTGGCAACGGCACCTACTCCAGCAACACCACCCTTTCGCGCGGTGCTGTTGGACGATGATGAGGCAGGGTGCGCGCATTTTCGCTCCCTGCTGAGACGGCACCCTTCCATTCTGCTAACTGGTGAGGCCCATTCTTTCAAAGAGGCTGTAGAGATGATCCTCCAAACTCAGGCCGATCTTTTATTTTTGGAGAGCAAGGTGGGTGGGCTTTCCATTCTCGACGAATGCCACCTCATCCCCACTGACGTAAAATTGATTTTTTTGACGAGTCATCCCGATGCGGCTGTACGCGCCTTCGAGCTGGATGCGCTGGATTTTTTAGTCAAACCCGTTTCCTCATCGCGCCTTGCGGAGACGATCCGCCGACTGCTGCGGATTGATTGGAAACGCCGGGGTGTCACTCCTGAGTCGATGCTCCCGGCTGGAGAAGCCACCACACTCATTCCCTTCGAGCGGGGACGTCGAGGTGTGTCGCTGAACGAAATCGCGCTCATCCAGGCTTGCGGAAATTATACCCGCGTGGTTCTTGACCAGGGGGAGAAAAATGAAAAGGGAAGGAGCCGGAGCGAAGTGGTTCTCCGCTCCCTGACCCGGTGGGAGCAGTTGCTACCCATGCCGCCGTTCCTTCGTGTGCACCGCAACGCAGTCGTCCACTCCAAAAAAGTCCTGGGGCTCGAGGAGTGCGGCGGCGGCAGTGTGTTGAGGCTGGACGGCAACGAAGAAAAAATCCCGATTAGCCGCCGGTGCCTCGCGGGTGTGCGTCGTGCGCTCTTTACGGCTGCATAGCCGGTGGGCCGCTCGTCGGATTTCGAGCTACCGTTTATCCGATCTGGGCGGCATGGGAGTGATTGTGGCGGTATGCGGAACATGCAACCACGCTATGAACGCCAAAGACCTGCCTGACTTTGCCGCCATGACTCGACGAGAAATCGAGGATTATCTCGTTGAGCGTGCAATGGTGCATCCGCAATTTCGCGAACAGCTCCTGGCCCGGCCCGCTCAGACACTTCGTGAACTGGGATTGCCGGTCGGCAAGGACGTACACATCCGCATCATCGAAGAAGAACCAAAATCCTTCTGCCTCGTCCTCCCGCGTCTCCTGAACGACCCTGAGGAAGCTGATAATACGGATTTGGATCACACCGTTGGCGGAGCAGCAGAAAGCCCGGAGATGTTCCGATTCTTCCGGGGCTATGCGTGACGTTCGGTCGGCGGAACGTTTTGCCGCTTTTCCCGAGGTGGCGTTGGAAATCAATGGTTCGCTTTATAATAGCTTCCACGTGGCGAACTCCCGCAGAAAGTTCACGATAGCGGTGGTGATGAGGGGATAAAGTTGTCGTCCTTTTTCCACGGTGGCCTTCTCCGGAGAGCCCAGGGCGCCGTTGGAACTGATCTGATCAAACGCGCGAGATACGAGCACGCGCGATGGAGTGTAATTCAAGGGGTCGAAAAATTCCGATTCGATGGTGCGTCCTCCTTCGCTGCGTGGTTCGCCTTTGATCCAATCCAAAACCGGTTTGGATGAGTGATTCGATCAAGTCCATTAACACGTTGACAAAAGTTTCACTGCGCAGGCTCAGTGTTCCAGGGAAGCCCATGTGATGGTGAGAGGAACCGCACCAAAGCGTCGGCAACAGGAGGATCTCTTTGGACAGGGCAGTTTCGACACGGCGGGCAATTTCGTCAGCAATGGCCGTATCGGTAATGACCGGCAGGTGATCTCCGTGTTGCTCTGTGGCCGCGAGGGGGAACACAGCGGTCAGTTTGGGGGCCAGTTCACCCAAGGTATGAGAAATGGCAATAAGAAAGGGTTTGCGGTGCCGACAAACACGGGTAGCCTTTAAGGATGGCAATTTTGGAGCATCGCGTGAGTCGGCTGGAGGAAGTCTTGGAGCGCTACATCGAGCACTCCGAGGCCGCCATGGCTGCTGTCCGTGAGGAGGTGGCGGAAATCCGTGCTCAACAGGTCCGCTTCGACCAGGAAGTTCTGCAAATGCGCCGAGAGTCCGAGGCACGTTGGAAGAGATTCGACCAGGATCGGAAGGAATCCGAAGATCGCTGGAAAAAATTTGAAGAACAGGCTGAAAAGGATCGCCAGCAGGCTGAAAAGGATCGCCAGCAGGCTGAAAAGGATCGCCAGCAGGCTGAAAAGGATCGGCGTGATTTCAACAAGCGGATGGCGGAGATTGCAGACCGGGTGGGACGGTTTGTTGAAGACATGGTACACCCGAATGCGTCGCGCATTGCCGGGAAGCTATTTGTAGGCGATCCCATCGAGACGCTGGCCATCCGGGTCAAGCGCAGGCATCCGCAAGAGCCTTCCCGTATCATCGAGGTTGATCTCTTGGTGGCTGGCAGCCATCACCTGCTGATCGGCGAGGCCAAGTCCACGCCAACGGTCGAAAAAACCAACGCCTTTCTGGAGAAAGTTTCGGAAGTTGCAGAATTTTTTCCAGAGTATGCCCGTCACAGAGTTCTACCCCTGCTGGCCAGCGTGAGCTTTGATCCCTCTTTGGTTGCTTATTTGAGCCGCCAAAAGGTGTATGCGCTGGGATTTGGCGACCACACGATGGAGCTGCTCAACGAAGGTGCGTTTTAGTTTGAAATTCACAGCCTAAATCCGCGTCAATCTGGCCTCGAGGGGCTTCGAGGGCGCCACTTGTCCACTGTCAATTCGCGGCAGATCGCGTGCTGGCGGGCCTTTCTTTGCGCTTCCGGTTTTAAAAGATCCGTTTTCATTTTTTGCCGGGTTTATCCTGCGGTTTTGGTTTTGGACACGCAGGGATTTCCGGCGATGTGGTAGCGGCGTAATTTTTCGACGGCTTTGGAGATGCCGATGCGTCGGGTTTGTCCGATGGTTTCTCCGGGGCGCAGGCTGCCGTGGAGGAGGCGGAGCGGGGCGGTACGGAGGTCATGGCCGTTGAAGGCGGGGCCGATGCGGAGTGCCTGGCACAGCTTGGCGGGGCCATTGGTTGCATTCACCCCATGAACGCCGCGGTGGGCTTCCATGATTTCCCGCCCCTCGAGAGATTCTGCGGCGCGGATGAGAATCCCCGATCCGTACCCCGCCGGTCCGCACACCACATTGCAGCAATAGTGCATTCCGTAAGTAAAATAAACGTAGAGGTGCCCACATTCTCCAAACATGACCGCATTGCGGGCTGTCTTGCCCCGATAAGCATGGCTGGCTGCGTCGTCCTGATCGTAGGCCTCGACCTCGACAATGCGGGCGGCCAGGACATGGCCATCAATGACCCGCTCAAGGACACATCCGAGCAATTTGGGGGCGACCTCCTCGACGAGGCCATTCAAAAAGTCCGGGAAGCGGCTGTGTTTGGCGGCGTGAAGGGAGCGTGGGTGTCCCGTCCGCTCATCCCTCATGCGGGCCAGAGGCCCGCGCTCCCGTGTTTTGGCATCCTGGGTGCTGCGCCTCTTTTTCAAGGTTTTGGCGATTCCCCGCGCTGGCTGGTGGTTGAGAAGACGAGCCGGTTATCCTTGCAATCCACCGAGATGGCGTCTCCCTCGTGGAACTTCCCATCGAGGATTTCGAGGCTGAGTGGATCGAGGATTTCTCGCTGGATGACGCGCTTGAGTGGGCGCGCACCGAAGGCGGGGTCGTATCCTTCACGGGCCAGATGCTTTTTGGCTGCGGCGGTGAGATGGATGGCAATGTTCTGCCTGGCCAGGCGCGTCAGCAGCCGACCAATCTGGATGTCCACAATCCTGCCAATCTGCGAGGCATCCAGCCGGTCAAAGATAATGGTTTCATCAATGCGGTTGAGAAACTCCGGACGAAAATGTGCGCGGAGAGCCTCGGTGACGCGGGCATTGCGCTCCTCCTTGGGCAGGTCTTCCATGATGAACTGGCTGCCGATGTTGGAAGTGAGGATGATGACGGTGTTTTTGAAATCCACCGTCCGTCCCTGTCCGTCGGTGATGCGTCCGTCGTCGAGCACTTGCAGGAGCACGTTAAACACATCGTGGTGGGCCTTTTCAATTTCGTCAAAAAGCACCACCGCGTAGGGTTTGCGGCGGACGGCCTCGCTGAGCTGTCCGCCCTCTTCGTAGCCGACATAGCCCGGAGGGGCGCCGATGAGCCGGGCCACGGTGTGCTTTTCCATGTACTCGCTCATGTCAATGCGGATGATGGCGTGCTCATCATCAAACAAAAATTCGGCCAGCGTTTTGCTGAGTTCGGTTTTGCCGACCCCTGTCGGGCCGAGGAAGAGGAAGCTGCCGACGGGCCGGTTTTCATCCTGCAGTCCGGCGCGGGCCCGTCGCACCGCGTTCGAGACGGCGCGGATGGCCTGTTCCTGGCCGACGACGCGTTCCATGAGACGCTCTTCCATCCTGACCAATTTTTGGCGCTCGCCTTCCTGGAGGCGCGAGACCGGAATCCCGGTCCATTTTGAGACCACCTTGGCGATGTCCTCCTCGGTGACTTCCTCGGTGAGAAGGGTGCCCTCCGCGCGTTCCTTGGCAGCCAGTGTTTCCAGGCGGGCCTGCAATTCCGGGAGGAGACCGTACTGGATTTCGCTGGCTTTGGTCAGATCACCGCGTCGCTGCGCCTGATCCAGCTCGGTCTTGAGCCGGTCAATCTCCTCAGCCACCTTTTGTGATTTTCCAATTTCCTCCTTTTCCTTCTGCCACTGGGTTTTAAGTCGTGTCGCCTCCTCCTTGCGGTCGGCCAGCTCCTTTTCAATTTTGGTGAGCCGCTCCCGGCTGGCCGCATCCTTCTCCTTCTGGAGAGCCCGGCGCTCCATCTCGAGCTGCATGACCTGACGCTCGATCACGTCAATCTCGGTCGGCAACGACTCCATCTCGATTTTCAGGCGTGAGGCCGCTTCATCCATCAGGTCCACCGCCTTGTCGGGCAGAAAGCGGTCGCTGATGTAGCGGTCGCTCAGCACGGCGGCGGCAATGAGCGCGTTGTCCTGAATCCGTACGCCATGATGTACCTCGTAGCGCTCCTTCAGTCCGCGCAGGATGGCGATGGTGTCCTCGACGCTGGGTTCGTTGACCATGACCGGCTGGAAGCGGCGTTCGAGAGCGGCGTCTTTTTCGATGTGCTTGCGGTATTCGTCCAGTGTGGTGGCGCCAATGGCGCGCAGCTCGCCCCGGGCCAGTTGCGGTTTGAGCAGGTTGGAGGCGTCGGCGGAGCCTTCGGCCGCTCCTGCTCCGACGATGGTGTGCAGTTCGTCAATGAAGAGAATAATTTCGCCCTCGCTTGCGGTCACCTCTTTCAAAAACGCCTTGAGCCGATCCTCGAATTCACCACGAAACTTCGCGCCTGCAATCATGGCTCCGATGTCCATGGCAATGACCCGCCGGTTCTTCAACGACTCCGGCACATCCCCGCTGACAATGCGTCGCGCCAGCCCTTCGACGATGGCCGTCTTGCCCACGCCCGGCTCGCCAATCAGCACCGGATTGTTCTTGGTGCGCCGCGAGAGAACCTGCATCGTCCGACGGATTTCCTCGTCGCGCCCAATCACGGGATCAATCTTCCCCTTGCGGGCCAGCTCGGTGAGGTCTCGTCCGTATTTCTCGAGGGTCTGGTACTTGCCTTCGGGGTTTTGATCGGTGACGCGTTGGTTGCCGCGCACGGAAGCGAGCGCCTGGAGGACGGCCTGATGGCTCAGTCCGGCGGCCTGGAGGATGCGTCCGGCTGCGGATTTCGCATTGGTGGCGGCGAGAAGAAAGTGTTCGACGCTCAGGAAGTCATCCTTGAGGTGGCGCATCTCGCCTTCCGCCGCTTCAAGGGTTTTGCGCAGGTCCGCACCCAGGGCGGGCGAGGCCGCTCCATGAACGCTCGAGCGTTTGGACAGGTCGGCCTCGAGCTGTCCCGCGATTTGTTTTTCGGAGATCCCCAGCTTTTGCAACAGGGCGGGCACGAACCCGTCGGATTGTTCAAGGAGCGCAGCCAGCGCGTGCTCGGTCGAAATTTCCGCGTGGTGAGAGCGGGCTGCCAGCTCGGACGCGCTCTCCAGCGCTTCCTGCATCTTTGCTGTAAACTTTTCAGGTCGCATAAAAACCTCAATTTAGCAGAATTTTCGCGCTTCGCAAAACAGGAAGGCCGGGGGGCCGATGGGGCGGAAGATTGTTCAGCCCGGGTGGGTCATATTTTCCGCAATGACCCATGCGTCAAATTCCCCGGGGGTGACGTGTCCGAGGGCGACGGCGGCGTCTTTCAGGCTCGATCCGTCCTTGTGCGCTTTCTTGGCAATCTGCGCGGCCTTGTCGTAACCGATATGCGTGTTGAGAGCGGTGACGAGCATGAGGGAATTTTTCAGATAGTCGCTGATGCGTTCGAGGTTCGGTTCGATGCCGACTGCGCAGTGCTCATTGAATGACCTCGAGCCGTCCGCGAGGAGGCGCACGGATTGCAGAAAGTTGTGGATGATGACCGGTTTGAAAACATTCAGTTCGAAATTGCCCTGGGATGCGGCGATGCCAATGGCGGTGTCGTTGCCCATGACCTGCACGGCGATCATGGTGATCGCCTCGCTCTGTGTGGGGTTCACCTTGCCGGGCATGATGGAGGATCCGGGTTCGTTTTCCGGAATGGTCAGCTCGCCCAGTCCGCAACGCGGCCCCGAGGCCAGCCAGCGGATGTCATTGGCGATTTTCATCAGGGCGCAGGCCAGTGCCTTGACCGCGCCGTGTGCGGTGACAAATTCGTTGTGTCCCGAGAGTGCCGCAAACTTATTGGGGGCTGAAACAAAGGGAAGTCCGGTGAGCCGGGCGATGTGTGCGGCGGCGCTTTCTCCAAAGCCGGTCGGCGCGTTCAGGCCGGTTCCGACAGCCGTTCCTCCCACCGCCAGCTCAGCCAGCCCTGGCAGAGCGGACACGATGTCGCGGCAGGCATTGTCAAGAAGGGTGACATAACCGGAAAACTCCTGACCCAGGGTCAGCGGGGTGGCGTCTTGCAGGTGGGTGCGCCCAATTTTCACAATCGGAGCAAAGGCCTTCGCTTTGGCATCCAGGGTGTCGCGCAGCTCGCGGACTGCCGGGAGCAGGTTTTCCACAACCACGCTGTAAGCCGCGATGGACATCGCGGTCGGGAACGTATCGTTCGACGACTGAGACTTGTTGACATCATCGTTGGGGTGGATCGGCTTCTTGCTCCCAAGGACGCCACCGGCCATTTCAATGGCCCGATTCGAGATGACCTCGTTCGCGTTCATGTTGCTCTGCGTGCCACTGCCCG
This sequence comes from Terrimicrobiaceae bacterium, assembly GCA_021463905.1. GTDB lineage: Bacteria > Verrucomicrobiota > Verrucomicrobiia > Chthoniobacterales > Terrimicrobiaceae > JAJTZA01. The sequence continues at coordinate 13,490 of JAJTZA010000069.1, forward strand.
TCTGCCAGATGCGGAGCGGATAATGCCCGTCCAATTGCCCTGAAATGACCTCATCCGCCGCACGCGCGATGAGATCGCACTTGTCCTGCTCGAGCCTGCCCAAATCCTGATTGGCCAGTGCACAGGCTTTTTTGAGAACACCCAGCGCCTTGATCAACTCGCGCGGCTTGGTGTCATTCCCAATATGAAAATGCACCAGCGAACGCGCGGTCTGCGCCCCCCAATAACGGTCATTCGGAACCTCAATGGCTCCCATGCTGTCGGTTTCCAAACGGTATCCAGGACGGGCAACTTGCGGCGTGGGTGACTTCATAAGAAAGATTTCTTAACAGATCAGAAGCAGGTTTGCTAGTAGTTTTTCTAATAGAAGAAAGAACTCCGAATTGTGACAATCGTCCCTGCGGAACCTGTCGTTGGAGTTTGGTGCTCCTGCGAGCCGCAGGGATGGGAAACATCCCCTTCGGGGAATCATCCGTGTGGTTGCCTCATGCAAGCCGCAATCGGGGATCGCGCGGGTCAGGAGCGGTTTCGGATGGCCTCCAGCACCCCGGCGATGGCCTCTGCCCGGGGCCTGGCTCCCAGGTTGCCGCGTCCATGTGCGCGGACGCTCACTGCGCCCGCCTCGACATCGCGTTTGCCGATGACAAACATGGTGTGGACTTTCTCCGACTCGGCCCGTGCGATCTTCGCATTGATTCGGTCGCTGTCGCCGTCGGTCGTACAGCGGACCCCGGCTTCGCGCAGTTCCGCTTCGAGTGCCGTGGCGTAGGCCATCAGCCCCTCGTCGTCGCTGTTGATGGGGAGGATGCGAACCTGTTCGGGTGCCAGCCAGAGGGGGAAGTTCCCCGCGTAGTGCTCGATCAAGAACCCGATAAAGCGTTCGTGGGTTCCGAGCGGGGCGCGGTGGATGCAGAGCGGTGTGCGGTTGGTGTTGTCCTTATCGCGGTAGGTCAGCCCGAAGCGCGTCGGCACCGCAAAATCCACCTGGTTTGTGGCAATGGTGAATTCGCGCCCAATCGCGCTCCAGACCTGCACGTCAATCTTCGGTCCATAAAATGCCGCCTCGTCGGCCACCTCGACATGGTTGATGCCGCTCTCGACCAGAACGCGGCGAACCATGTCTTCGGTCTTGAGCCACAACTCCGGCTCATCCACGTATTTCTTCCCGAGACCCTCCCTCGCATGCGTGCTGAACCGCATCCGGTATTTCTCGAGTCCAAAAATTTTGAAATACTTCAGGTACATGTCGTTGACGGCCTGAAACTCGGTGGCGAATTGCTCCTCGGTGCAATAGATGTGGGCATCGTTCATGTTGAGTGAGCGTGCGCGCATCAGGCCAAACAGCTCGCCGGACTGTTCGTAGCGGTAGCAACAGCCGTATTCCGCGATGCGCAGGGGCAGGTCGCGGTAGCTGCGCGGCTGCGCCGCGAAAATGCGGTGGTGGTGCGGGCAATTCATGGCCTTGAGATAGTACGTCTCCGCCTCGCCCAGCTCGTTCAGTTGTGTGCGCAGGGCCGTCAGCTCATGAAAAGCGGCGGCGGTCTCATCGGGCACGGCACCGTCTTTCACGGCCCGTCCGAGGGCGGCCCATTCGTCTTCTGTCATTTGAGGTGGCATCCGCCGGAACGTAATCGTGTTGCGCACTCAAAGAAATCAGAATTTTTCACATGCCACGTGGTATCCGGGGGTTTTTTACGATGACGGCCTCCCGCCCTGGCGGGCGCGTAGTCCAGCACCTGCTCCGTCGGGACGGCGTTGGGAAGTCATGGATGGGTCTCCCTGTATGACAATGAGGCTCGCCGATGCGGGTTGGGGCTGCTAAAGCGTGGGGGATGTCAGACACGTTTGCATCGGAAGACCTTATCCTGCGGCCTGTAATTTTCCGTGAGCTGGAGCCTCCGGCGATTCTGGGTGTCTTTGGTGACCCGGTGGCACATTCGCTTTCGCCGGGATTCCAGACGGTGGCGCTGGCGGCTGCGGGCATTCACGGCCAGTACGTGAGAGTCCATGCTCCCGCAGGAGAATTTTCTGAGGCGGCTCGCAGGATTGGCCCGGCAGGCTGGGTGGGTGCCAATGTGACCATCCCGCACAAAGCGGCGGCCCTGGCTCTGGTGGACGAGGCGGAGGACTCGGCGCGGCTCTCTGGCGGGGTGAATACGCTTGTGGTGGAGGGAGAGCGGCTGCTGGGGTTCAGCACCGATGGGCCGGGGCTGGCGCGGGCGATTCATGAGGAGTTCTACGCTGATCTGCGCGATTTGCGCGTACTGCTTCTTGGGGCGGGCGGAGGCGCGGGGCGGGCCGCCGCCGTCCAATGCGCCAAGGATGGGTGCGAGCGGCTCGTGCTGGCCAATCGGAGCTTCGAGAAAGCCGCCGCATTGGCCGCCGAGCTGTCGCCGTGGTTTCAAAGCGACCGGCTCATCGGACCAGCGGATCGTCTGGTGGCCATTCCCATGACCCGTGACGCACTGCGCGATCAGATCGCCCAGGTGGACCTCGTCATCAATGCCACATCCCTGGGAATGGGCCGCGCCGACCCCTCTCCGCTGCCGGCCGCATTGCTGACCGCAAACCTCATGGTCATGGACATGGTCTATGCGGGAAGAAAATCCCGGTTGCTGCTCGATGCGGAGGGCATGGGGGCGCGTGCGGTGGATGGACTCTCCATGCTTCTGCACCAAGGCGCGCTTTCCTTTGAAATCTGGTTCAACCGCCCTGCGCCCCTCGAGGCCATGCGCACCCGGCTCAAGGCGGACGCCGCCGCCCGCTAGATTTTTTTCACCACGAGCGTGGCATTGTGTCCACCGAACCCAAAGGAATTGCTTAAGGCCACGTCCACCGGGGCTTGGCGCGCGGTGTTGGGAACATTGTCCAGATCGCACTCCGGGTCGGGAGTTTCGAGATTGACTGTGGGAGGGATCACCCCGTTCTGCATGGCGAGAATGGTCGCAGCCAGCTCGACTCCCCCCGCCGCGCCCAGCAGGTGGCCGGTCATGGATTTTGTCGAGCTGACGGCGGTTTTGTAAGCGTGGTCCCCCAGGGCGAGTTTGATGGCCTTGGTTTCGCAGATGTCTCCGATCGGGGTCGAGGTGGCATGCGCGTTGATGTAATCCACGTCTTCCGGATTGACCTGCGCGTGGTTCATCGCAATGCGCATGGCCCGTGCCGCACCCTCTCCACCCGGCTGGGGCTGGGTCATGTGAAAAGCGTCCGCCGTGCAGCCGTAGCCGGCCAATTCACAATAAATGCGCGCCCCGCGCTTTTTGGCATGCTCGAACTCTTCGAGGAGGACAATCCCCGCGCCTTCGCCCATGACAAAGCCGTCCCGGTTTTTGTCAAACGGACGACAGGCCTTGTCCGGCTCGTCATTCCGGCAGCTCATCGCCTTCATCGCGGTAAAGCCCGCCATGCCCAGAGGGGTGATCGTCGCCTCGCAGCCTCCCGCGAGAAAGATGTCCGCATCCCCGAACTTCAAAGTGCGCCATGCTTCGCCAATGGAATTGTTGGCCGTGGCGCATGCGGTGACGATGCACATGTTGGGTCCGCCGAGGCCGTGTTCCATGGAGATGATTCCGCTGGCCATGTTGCTGATCATCATGGCGATGGTGAATGGCGAAGTGCGCGAAGGGCCGCGAGAAAACAGGCGCTGACATTCATCCTCCATGCTCTTCAGTCCACCGATTCCGCTGCCAATCATGACCCCAAAGCGGCTGCGATCGGTGGCTTCGAGATCCAGCCCGCTGTCCTCGAGTGCGAGCTTGGCTGCCGCCACTGCGAATTGCGTGAAACGATCCGTGCGGCGGGACGCTTTGGGGTTTTTGTAATACGGCGTGGGATCGAAATCCTTGATCTCTCCGGCAATTTTGCAGTCGTGTTCGGTTGAATCAAAGGCCGTGTATCTCGAAATGCCGCTGTGACCTTCTGTGAGATGCTTCCAGAAAGTTTGGAGATGATTTCCAATGGGCGAGATGACGCCCATGCCGGTCACGACGACTCTACGATGATTCATTGGTTGGTAATTCGGATGTTTGCGGTTGGTTTGGTCACGGACAATCAACTGCACCTTGGCAGTGAAATCACGCCTTTTTCAAGCAATTCATCACGAAAACCCTGGAAATGTTCACAGGAGCCGGATTTTTTGATGTTCGTTCTGCGCTCCACAGCGCGGGCAGGCCGAGGGAGGGGGGCGGCCCTCCAGCCGGTAGAGGCACCCGCACAGCCGACATTGAGTGCGTCCCCGGAGTGCCCGCCGCCGCTGGGATCGGCGGTGAGTCTCCGAGACCACCCAGACGAAAAAAATCAGCGCGAGGAAGGACAGCAGGTAGAAAAAGAACAGCCACGGGAGGGAGACGCGGATCATGGCGAAAGAGTGCGGGAAACATCTCCGCCCCACAAAAACCATGCGGTTCCCCATACCGGGTCACCGGAACCGGCTTCGGATGGGGTGCCGGAGACGGCCTCCGCGTGTCCCGTCATGAGGGTCTCCGTCGCCTGGCGATCCAGCGGTGCAAAGCCCGAGGTGTTCAGTGGCACGGCATGGAGCACACGCCCGGTCGAGGGATCCGCCCCCACAAGAAATTCCAGAGGAGCCAGGTTCTGTCGGACTGGTGCCGCAAAAGTGACCTCCTCATGGACGATGAACTTTGCACCCCGGAGGTCTCCGCCAAAGACGATCTGCGTGCGCTGGCGCGGCGCGGGCTGTGCAGGGGGAGGGGAGGGCACGTCTCCACGCACGGGGCCAACCTGCGCATCAGGAGGAGGCATCTCGTTTTGAGTCGGCGGCAGAGGGTCCAGGCCCGGCTGAAGGGTGGCGAATGACGGACGGTAGTCGTCGGCAGGGATTCTCCATACGTCTTTTTCCTCAACATCCGAGGAGGAAAACAATACCGGATCCGAGGCGGCCACGCGCGCCCGCGCCCACTCGAAGGAGGCTCCTGAGCGTGGCAGAAAAAAAACTTGCGGCGCCTGCGGCGGGCCGGTTTGCGCGGCGGGCGGCCTGATCTGCAGGATTTCGATTCCCGCAAAATGGAGTCCCGCCGAAAGCAGGAGCGTCAGCGGCAGTGCCAGACGCGCGATCTTCCGGGTCGGCCAATCAAAGATCAGCGTCCAGGGAGAGTTCATGGAGCCTGTCCTTCGCTCTCCGCCGTCGCCAACACCGCTGGGAAGCCCATCTCGAGTGCCATGTTGAGAACAACCATCACGCGGTCATAGAGGACACCGCGATCCGCACGGATGACCAGTGTTTGCGGGCCACCCCGCATGGGTTCGAGCGCGCGGCGCAGTCCCGCCAGGTCCGTCTCTTGATCCGCAAAAAATATGGCTGTTGAGGGAGGTGCCGCCAGCGTCACCACGCGGATCCCGCGTTGCGGTGAGAGGACAAAGGGGGAGTCGGGCAGGGAAACCGAAAAGCCCGGTTGCAAAAGATAGGAGCCTCCCAAAAGAATAAAAAAAACCAGAATCAGCGGGAGTTGGATTGCCGGCACAATGTAGAGCAGCGCCGGATTCAGTTGCGGAGAGCGCTGCAGCTTCATGTGCGCGGCGGACGCAGGTCATCCAGCACGGAGAGCAGCTCGATCCCGACCCGCTCCATGTCCCGCAGGAAATCATTCACACGGGAGGAAAGGTAGCTGTGGGCAAGGAAGGCCGGGAGGGCGACAACCAGCGAGGCCGCCGCGCTGATGAGGCTCCAATACACCCCCGTGGCAATGTCCGTCGCCGTGGCGTTGCCCCCCTGTGCGTTGATCAATTGAAAAGTTTGGAGCAGTCCGATGAGCGTGCCGAGCAGTCCCAGGAGCGGTGCGCCGTAGGCGATAGTTGCCAGCGCGGGCAGGTTGTGTTCGAGTCGCGGCACTTCGAGCTGGCCGGCCTCCGTAGCCACATCCCGCAATTCGGTGCGCGGAAGCTCGTGACGCAGGATGATCGCATGGGCCACCCGCGCCACCGGCCCCGGAGTCGCCGCACACTCGTGCAGAGCCTCCGCATAGTTGCCCTGACGCAACACGTTTGCCAGCCCACGCAGCAGGTCGCCCGCAGAAATCGAAATGCGATGATAAAAAAACAACCGTTCGAGGAAGATGCCCAGCGCGATGACGCTGCACGCAAGGATGATCCACATCATCGGCCCGCCTTTTTGGAGAAGATCAAGCATGGGTGGGAAAGAAATGAAAAGCGGGAGCGGGGGAAGAGGCGCGCGGGCGTTTCATGGGCGGGCGTCTTCCTGACCGGAGGGCAGGAGGAGCGGTGAGGACTTCAGGGCCACGACCACATCATGCAGGCGCTCCCGCACGCCCGGAACAAATCCCCGATCCGCGTGGAATACCAGCATGGCGAGGTCGTCCGCATGGAAAAAACTCACCGGCCCCTTTTCTGAATGGACAGTTACTGCGGGGATCGCACCGAGGCCCATGCGCATCGAGGACGCGCGCATGGCCGCCAGCATGTCTGCCGCATTGGCTGTGAGGGAGATCAAGTCGAGGCCGGGCGGCACATTGTGGGTGGCCAGAATCGAGGCTCCGCGCGCCAGCACGCAGGAATGAACCCCGGGCAAACCTCCGCACAGCTCGAGCACGCGCTCCGCCGAGAGGTTTTCCTCGGTCATAAAAATGCCCTGGAGCCTGGCGACGCCCGCCTCCGGCGCGGCGGGGGGCGCCTCCTTGTGGCGCACGGGCAGAAGGATTTCCGGTTCCGGCGGTGTGGGTGGGATTGTTTCCGGCTCCGGTGCTTCCTCTGCGGACATTTCGATTGGCGGCGTGTCGGGATGCGAAGAGGGAGGCGGCTCCGGTTCGGGTTCAAACTCCGGCGGCGCGTCCACTTCCTCCTCCGAAGAAGCCGGTGGAGAGACCGTTGCCATACGTCGCTTGGGCAGCTCGATGCGCGGACGGGGAGCCTCGGATCGGGGAGGACTGGTCATTTCCACAGGTTGTGGTGCCTGCTCCACTGCTCCGGCTTCCCCGGGCACCTGCTCTCCCATGCCTTCGGTCGCGGCGGCAGCCGACGGCTCCTGAGGAGGAGCCGGAACCGCCTTTCTGCGCAAAATTGGCAGGAACTTTTTGAGGGACATTTTCTCGACAGGAATCGCCACGGGCCTGGCCAATGGGGTTCGGGGCGGCGGCGGCGGCGGCGGCAGGATGGACTGCCCTCCCGGGATTCCCGACTCCTGCCCCTGCGTCGTCAGAGCCGGAGGAGGGTCAGGATTCGCAGGAGGAGCCTCTCCGTCGGGTGCAACCCCGCGCATTGACGCAGGCGGGCTTTCCTCGAGGACGTCCTCAACGACCGTGACCGGCTCCGGAGGCGGCGGCTCTTCGATCAGCTCTCGCGTGGTTTCAAACCGAAAACGCAGGGCCAGCAATGCCGGACTCACCGAAATGCGACGCTCTCCGGTCTCCGCCAAAATAGCCTCCGGTGCCAGCTCCCGCAGCCGCGTCAACAAAACCGACGGTTGCAGTGTGGCGAAGAGTTCGGTGCAGGGAACGCTCAGCTCGAGTTCAGGGCGGAAGCCGGGTGCGCGGCATTCTTCGGGAATGGGCATCTCATCCAGCCGGACACGGAGCGCTTGCGGCGGTGTGGAATGGTAACGATAGACCGGCCCGCGAGGACGCGCAACCGGACGAGCAGGAATGGAATTCACAGGTTTTGCAGGCACATTACTTCGACGGCACCCCCCGGCGCAAGTCTCCTCTGTTGACTATAGAAGTTGACACGCGTTTGACTTCCGTTCTTCCCTGTGTGGAAATGTTCCAACCGTGGAAAGCAATCCATCAACCATGAAATCCCTTCATTTTTGCACATTCCTGATCATTTTTTTTTGGCACGGTTGCCGTTCATGGTTCGGAAAACCCTGCGCCCATTCAGCTTCTTGAGCGAGTCGCCAAAACCGGAGAATCCTCACAGGAGGAGATTAAATTGATTCTTCGCCTGCCGCCCGGTCATACCGCAGAAACCCCCACTGCCAGAGGGGTCTTGGCATTTTGCACGTGGGAGCAGGAGGAGGCTTCTTTGCGGAAAAGGCTTCAGAATTCCGACGACCCCTTGATAAAATATGCCACGAAACACAAGCTGGCAGTGTTGACATGGAACACTGCGACACTTTGGAAAACGGGGAAAAGTTTCGATCAAATCAGCCGTCAGGAACGCAAAAATCAAGACCAGGTCTTTGATTCCGTTGCTCGGGCCTGGGAGCGTGGGGTGAAGCAACTTTGCACCGAGCACGCTCTTCCGCAGGGTGGATTTCTGCTTTACGGGATTTCCCGTGGTGCGCACTGGAGTTGTCGGCTGGCCTTGCGATATCCCAAACGATTTTTGGCGGTGCATATCCATGTGGCAAACAGCTACGACAAAGCCGTAGGGAGCGCGGCTGGCCCGCTCTGGCTGGTGAGTTCCGGGGATCTTGACAGGGGGCGGGACAATGCCCTGGCGTTCTACCGCCTTTGCCAATCCAAGGGATTTCCGATTGTCCTCAAGGTTGCCAACGGGCTTGGACATTCGGGGAGTCCCGAGATTGATCGTCTTCGGGATGGATTTTTTGAATACGCGTTTGAAGCCGCTGGACTGGCTGGTGATGCTGGTGCCGCAGCCGTCATGCTGGAGGATTTGAAAACTTCCGGACTTGTGGGAGATCTCCTGACCCAGGAGGTTTATCGCGGTGCCGAAATCCACATCGTTCCCGAATCTCAGAAGGTTCCTCTGCCACATGAAAAGTTGGCCAGAGCCTGGGGGCATCTCAGACAGTGAGTTTTGCCTATCGACTGGACTTCGGCTTTTGGAATCCCAACGCGGCGGGTGCGTTTTTTGTCGTTTTAGTTTTTGCGGTGTTTTTATTGCCGGGACATTCAAAGCAGGCACGGGCCATCAAGGGCATCTTTGCTCTTGCGTTCTTTATTGCCGTCTTGCTCACGGCCTCCCGTGCCGCATTGCTCGGCCTGGTGGTTGGCGGGTTGGCTTCCTGGTTCCTGACCGGTCGGCCTCTTCCACTTAAAAATTGGCCCATCTGGGTGCTGGGGTTCATCCTCCTATTGAGTTGCGCCATCTTCGGCTCCAAATCTCTTCGGAGGATATCAGAAATTTCGGCCAGCGAGCCATCCACGGCCAGCCGCCTGGAAATCTATTCCACGATTCCTGCCATGCTGCTTGCGGCACCCGGCGGCTGGGGCCATGGAAATGCCACGCAGGCTTACGAAAACTGGTTTCAGGACCATCGCGACACCACCGGTTTCAAAAATCTTCTCTCCACCCACGGCACATGGGCGGTCGAGCGGGGGATGGTTTTTTTGGTTTTCTACGTCGCCGCGTGGTGCCTTGCTCTCTGGATCTGCACCTCTCTGGCTTTTGGCGCGCTCGCTTGCTGGGGAGTTTGTGCAGCACTCAGCCATGTGGGGTCTTTTGGTGGATGTGGGCAGTGCCTGCTCTCGTGGTATTGTCTTCCCTCTGGAGACACAGGAACAACGGAACCCTGCCAAGGTTTCGAAGGTTGATCTTTCTTCTGGTTGTGACCTTCCTCACACTGGCGGCAACCTTCCCGCTGGCACTATCAAAATCCCCTGCCAGGCCGATCCACTTTTCTGGAGGGGTATTAACTTGGGGCGACGATCCCCAGGCACTTTGGTTTGTGGCTCCGGATCCCGCAGTGTTTGGAAAATCCCAGGGAAAATCGCTTGTCCAGCTTAAGAGTTTTGCCGTGGTTGAGAACTGGAACAATGTTCCGCAAGAAGCCACTGTTGTGCTTTCCGGGATCGCGCCACCCATTCCTCCACAAGACGCCCGCGTGGCTCATCTGCACTGGCTGAGTCCTCCTCCTGACCTCTCCCAGGAATTGCTCGACCTCATCAAAAATTCTCCAAAAAAGACCGTCTGGAACGGCTCCGAAAGGCGGGATGTTCCCCCTCCCTCCTGGCGTCCATGGTTTGAAACCCTCCCGGGAGCCTCATGGCATCACCTTCTCGGGAGACCGGCCTTTCTTGGTGATGATCTGCGGAGTTTGACGAAATTGTCCCATTAAAGGGGAACGGCAGATCAAGATAAAAGATGTTTGACCCTCCAGAGGTCCCAGCTTATAAAGTGTGCGTCTTTGAGCAAAACTCCATGAGAATTTCGCACCTCTTCAAGTCAGTGTTGCCATTTGTCACCCTTGCGGCATTGATCGCTTCTTCAATATCAGCCACGGCGGTTTGCTCTGGAGACGACGATATACCTCGACCTCGTCCTGGAGAGGGAGATGTGAAGCCGACTCCTAAACCAACACCCGCGCCTCCCACGAATTAACCACGATACCCCTCCCACCAAGCATCGAAACCCATGCTGAGCCGGATTCGAAAACAAGTCGGCTTTCAAGAAGAGGGCACCACCAGTGGGATCCCAAAAATCCTCCCTCCATGAGAGGAGTGCTGAAAAAAAGAATCCTAAACGAAATTTTTTCCTCCCTCGAAAGCTCCCATTCCCCCAAATCGAACCATAGATCAAGTCCTTCCCGATGGTTTGCGCTTCCAATGTAGGAATTCGGTTGGTCGAATTCCTCATGGAGTGCGGCTTGAGTCAACGGGATAGCTAGGCCCAGCACGCAAAGGAGGACACTCAAACGATGCTGGACTGAAGTCCGTTTCATTCTGCAAGCCCACATATCATCAGAGGGAATGGTAAAAAGATTTTTTCTCCCTCAAAAGCAATTTTTCCACGTCTTCCCCTTGACCCAAATCCGCGCGTAAGCGCGATTTGCGCAAAAATTCACCGCTGATGAGGCCGACGAGGCCTGCTCCGGGCGCGGCGAGCGTACTCTTGTGTCGTTTTGGGACTCAAACCTCAATTTTTTCGGGGGCGACGGACGATTGGGAACCTCTTTTTTCTTAAAATCGAGACATCTGGGCACGGTGGGGCGTGGCGGGGGCGCCTCATCAGTTTTTGCAATGGCCGGAGTCGGCCTTTTAAGGGAAACCAGGCTCAGGAAAAAGCCGTGGCCTGAGTCGGAAGCTCAAAGACCTTCCAGATTTGGAGGATGCGATCCCCGTTCCAAGGAGCGGGCGGGATCACTGAGCCAGGCGGTCAGTTCGTTTTCGTGGCAGGCACTGTCGCCACGGAAATAACGCTCTGGCATGATGAAGCTCTTCTGTTGCTCGCGGGGCGGACGCAGGGCGGCGAGGTCCTCGTCGTAATGTTTTTCTGGATGTCTTGCTTGAACGGGAAGGTTTGTGCGGGGAAAGCGAGGAGGTTCTGAATTGGTTCTCCATTCAGGCATCCTGGCCTGCGTATTGAGTTTGGGATTCGAGCGATCTCCCCGGGGAGGACGACCGGGATTTTCCGGTGAGGCGTTCGAGGTAGAGGTAGATGATGGGTGTAATGAAGAGGGTGACGAGTTGGGAGACGAGGAGGCCACCCACCACGCTCACACCCAAGGGTTGTCGGACGTCGCCGCCGGCGCCGAGGCCCAGCGCGATGGGAAGGGTTCCCATGATGGCGGCGAGGGTGGTCATCATAATGGGACGGAAGCGGACGAGGCAGGCGTCAAAGATGGCCCGCTCGGGCGGCAGGGCGTCGTTGCGCTGCGCCTCCAGGGCAAAATCAATCATCATGATGGCATTCTTTTTCACGATGCCAATCAGCATAAGCAGCCCGACAAATCCGTAAACGTTCAACTCCATGCCGAAAAGCCGCAGAGTGAGGAGTGCGCCAAACGCCGCCGAGGGGAGGCCGGAGAGGATGGTGAGAGGGTGGACGAAACTTTCGTAGAGGATGCCCAGGATCATGTAGATGACGACCACCGCCATGGTGAGCAGAAAGCCCAGGTTTCCCAGCGAGGACTGGAAGGCCTGGGCCGTACCCTGGAATTGGAAGGAGGTTCTCTCGCTCAGGTCGCGGCGCGCGATTTCCTCGATGTGCGGAACCACATCGCTGAGCGAGACGCCCCTCGCGAGGTTGAAAGAAAGGGTCACCGCAGGGAGCTGGCCCAGGTGCTGGATGGAAAGCGGACCGACCCGCGGCCTGAATTGGGCGACCGCATCCAGTGCCACGAGGCGTCCGGTGGTCATCGAGCGCACATAGAGGCGCGAGAGGTCTTCCGCTTCGCGTTTGAAGGCGTCGCTGGCCTCGATGATGACGCGGTATTGGTTGTTGGGGGTGTAGATGGTGGAAATCTGGCGTGTCGCAAAAGCGGCACCGAGGGCGCGTTCGATCTGCGCCGCGGAAATTCCCAGTGCCGAGGCCTTGTCGCGATTGATGTCCACGAGCACCTGCGGGTTCGATACCTGCAAGTCTGAGGTGACGTCCATGAGGCCGGGGATTTTGCGCATGTGATCCTCCATCGTCGAGGCGGCGGCGTACAGCTCGTCAAGGTCCGGGCCAAACAGCGTGAATTGGTACAGGCTCTTGCTCTGGATTCCCCCGATGCGGATGGTCGGCGGGTTCTGCGCAAAAACCTTTAATCCCGGGATTCCCGCCAGGTCGCGGCGAAGGCCGGCGATCACGGTCTCAATCGGAGGGCGTTCGTTTCGCGGCTTGAGGGTCAGGAACATTCTGCCGGTGTTGCTCCCGGTGGCCATGATGCCGCCTCCGATGCGGGACATGAACGATTCCACATGCGGGTTTTGCCCGACAATGGCCGCCGCTTCCTGTTGAAGTTCCATCAGACGGCTGAACGCGACACCCTGCTCAGCCTCGGTCGAGATCATGATCCGGTTGGTATCCTCGCTGGGCAGGAATCCCTTGGGGATGTGCACAAAGAGCCAGACTGTCGCCGCAGCCATGATCAGAGCGACAAGGGACACGAGGGCATGGTGCCGGAGTGCCCACCGCAGGGTGCGCTGGTAGAGATTCAGAAGTCCGTCAAAGGCCGCCTCGGAGCAGCGGAAGAGCAGTCCGCGCGAGAGCCTGGGTGCGGTGCGCAGGAAGCGGCTGCAAAGCATCGGAGTCAGTGAAAGTGAGACAAAGCCGGAAATCAAAATGGCGGCTGCGATGGTGACAGCAAATTCGTTGAGGAGGCGTCCCAATATCCCTCCCATAAAGAGCACCGGAATGAACACCGCCGCCAGGGAAAGGGTCATGGACAAAATCGTGAAACCAATTTCGCGACCGCCCCGCAACGCCGCCTCCCACGGCTTCTCCCCCCGCTCGATGTGACGGATGATATTTTCCAGGACAACAATCGCATCATCCACGACGAACCCCACGGCAAGGATCAGCGCCATCAAGGAAAAGTTGTTGATGCTGAAGCCGAGCAGGTACATGACCGCAAACGCGCCGATAATCGCAAGGGGAATGGTCGCGCTGGGAATGAGGGTCGCGCGCAAATTGCGAAGAAAAAGAAAGATGACCAGCACAACAAGAATCACCGCCAACACCAGCGTGAACTGCACGTCGCGCAGGGACTCGCGGATCGAGTTTGAGCGGTCGTAGAGGATGTCCAGCTTCATCCCGCCGGGGAGCTGGGCCTGGTAAGCCGGCAACACCTCGCGGATGCGGTCTATCACCGCGACGGTGTTTGCACCCGGCTGTTTCTGGATGGCCAGCACCACCCCGCGCGTGTTGTTGTACCAGCCAATGTTTTTGTCCTGTTCGACGCTGTCGAGCACGGTGGCAATCTGCTCGAGGCGCACGGGGAATCCGTTGCGGTAGGAAACAATCAGTCGGCGAAAATCCCGGGCTTCGCGCAACTGCCCGGTGGTTTCGATGGTGCGGGATTTGGTTCCGGCATCGAGTTCCCCGGTGGCGGCATTCGAGTTCGCCTCGCGAATGGCCGCCTCGACCTCATCAATGCCAATGCCGCGCGCTGCCAGCTCGCGCGGGTCCACTTTAATGCGTACCGCGTATTTTTGAGAACCGTAAAGGTCCACCTGGGCCACGCCGAGAATCGTTGAGAGCCGCTGGGCGATCAGGGTGTCCGCGTATTCGTCCACTTTGCTGTGGGGGAGTGTTTCCGAGTAGGCTGCCAGCATGAGGATGGGGAACTCTGCCGGGTTGATCTTGCGGAACGAGGGAGGGGCGGGCATATCCGCAGGCATGTCCCTTTGGGCCTGGGAGATGGCCGATTGAACATCCTGGGCCGCCGCGTCAATGTTGCGCGCCAGGTCGAATTGGAGGGTGATGCTGGTCGAGCCGAGCAGGCTCGATGAGGTCATGGATTCAATGCCCGCGATGCTGGAGAAATTTTTCTCAAGGGGCAGCGCGATCGAGGACGCCATGGTTTCCGGGCTTGCGCCAGGGAGGTTGGCCGTGACGGCAATGGTCGGAAAGTCCACGCTGGGCAAATCGCTGACCGGCAGGCGAACATAGGCGAGAGCTCCGGCACCCAGGATGCTCATCATGACGAGCGTGGTCATGATCGGGCGACGGATGAAAATGTCGGTCAGGTTCATGGTGTCGGTGCGGGAGTGTCGGCACCGCCTTTTTCCGGCTTGGTCTTCACCGCAACCCTGCCGCCCGGCGACACGCGAAGCTGACCGAGGGTGATGACAGACTCCCCGGCCTTGAGGCCGGATTCGATCACCGCCAGACCGTCCGTCACCCGCTCCACATGGACTTTACGCAGTTGCGCCGCTTCACCCTCGACCACAAAAACCTGGGAACCGGACTGGCCCTCCATCACCGCTGTGGCGGGAACCACCAGCGCGTCCGGCTCCTCGGTCAGGGTGACGGTCACATCCACAAACTGCCCCGGCCACAGTGTCTCGTCCTTGTTTGGGAATGTGGCCTTGAAGCCGACCATCCCCGACGCCCGATCCACCACATTGTCCACAAAACTCAAAGCACCGGTTCCCAATTCCTTTCCGGTGTCCGGCTCGCGAACCGTCACCCGGGGGGGTCCCTCTTTCATCCATTGACGGACGGAGGCGAGTGCGCCCTCCGGCAGCGCGAAGGCGACATAGATCGGCTGCATTTGATTGATCACCGCCAGCGTGTCCACATTGGGTTGGACGGTATTGCCCGTCTTGAGCAGCGCAACCCCGGCCCGCCCGGTCAGAGGCGCGGTGATCCGCGTCCATTCCAGGGCCAGCGCGGCGTCGTCCACATCGGCCTGGCGCGCTGCCAGCTCGGATTTTTGCGATTCGGCGGTGGTCAGGTATTGCGCGGTTTGTTCCTTGGAGGCGACCCCGCGCTGAATCAGGGTCGTATACCGCCTGGCCTGCTCGGAGGCGTTATCCGCCGCGCTTTGGATCATGGCCAGGTTCGCCTCCGCGCGCTTCAAGGCCGTTTCAAAGCTGCGCGGGTCAATGGTGAAAAGCAGGTCGCCCTCGCTGACCCGCGCGCCGTCCGCAAAATGAACGGCCACCACCTGACCCAGCACCCGGGATTTGACCTGCACACTGGCCACCGGCTCGACAATCCCGATCGCCTTCATCGTCACGGGCAGCACGTGGTGTTCCACAGCCGCGACTTCCACTGGCGCGGGGGGAGGCGCAGCCTTTGGCAGGGAGCGCTCCCTGCACCCGGAAACCACCAAAACCAGCACCGCGAAAAAAAATCCAACCATGCGAACCATCGCAAAACCCTAATCCCCCGCCGCCGCATGTTCAAGATTTCGGACGAGCCGCCGCAGTCGAAAAAATATTTCTTGTTTCCTGGGCTGAGTTGTCGGAGGATGTCCAACTCTCAAATCGCAGAAAATTTATGGCATACGCAGTGATTCAAACCGGTGGCAAGCAATACCGGGTCGCGGAAGGGGACACCCTTTCCGTGGAAAAGCTTGATATCGCGCCCGGCTCGGAGACCCAGTTTTCCGAGGTGCTTCTCGTTTCCGGGGAGGGTGGCGCACGGGTGGGGACGCCTTTCGTGGCCGGAGCTTCCGTGACAGCGGAAGTCGTCGAGCAGGGCAAGGCTCCCAAGGTGATCGCATACAAATACAAGCGACGGAAGGGCTACCACCGAACGGTCGGCCACCGCCGCCAACTGACAACACTCAAAATCAAGTCCATCGCGGCTTGACTATATCTTATGGCTCATAAAAAAGGCAAAGGCAGCGTCAAAAACGGACGCGACAGCCGCAGCAAACGACTCGGCGTGAAAAAATTTGGCGGGCAGTCCGTCGTCGCCGGCAATATCCTGATTCGCCAGCGCGGAACGAAATTTCAACCCGGACTACAGGTTGGCCTGGGTCGCGATCACACGCTTTTCGCACTGGCGGATGGCCGGGTTTCCTTTGATCGCGGCGGACGCAGGGTCAACGTGGTCGCATCGGAGAATTGACGCATCCGGGTTCGGCGTGAGGTCGCTCGATCCGCTCCTGCACACACGCCAGGCCCCAATTTCCACTGCCCATGTTTGACAAACTTTTTGGACTTTTTTCCAGCGACATCGGGATTGATCTCGGGACGGCGAACACGCTGGTCTATGTGAAGGATCACGGAATTGTGCTGCGGGAGCCGTCGGTGGTGGCTGTGCAGCAGGGTACGCGCAAGGTGCTTGCGGTGGGCGAGGAGGCCAAGCGGATGCTGGGTCGCACGCCCGGCAACATTGTGGCGATCCGTCCCTTGAAGGATGGCGTCATTGCCGATTTTGAAGTTACGGAGGCCATGCTGCGTCACTTCATCACCAAGGTTCACAACCGGCGTCGGATGATTCGTCCGCGCGTGGTCGTTGCGGTGCCGAGCGGCATCACCGAAGTGGAAAAACGCGCGGTCAAAGATAGCGCGACCCACGCGGGGGCCCGCGAAGTGTATCTCATTGAGGAACCCATGGCGGCGGCCATCGGCGTCGGACTGCCCGTGCAGGATCCCGGTGGCAACATGATCGTGGATATCGGTGGCGGCACGGTCGAGGTCGCGCTCATCTCACTGGCCGGGATTGTTTCCAGCCGGAGTGCGCGCGTGGCGGGAGACGACCTGGACGAGGCGGTCATGAATTACATGAAGCGCGCGTACAATCTGATGATCGGCGAAAGCACGGCCGAGAATATCAAAATCAAAATTGGCTCCGCGTACAAGCAGGAGAAGGAGACCACGATGGAAG
This sequence comes from Terrimicrobiaceae bacterium, assembly GCA_021463905.1. GTDB lineage: Bacteria > Verrucomicrobiota > Verrucomicrobiia > Chthoniobacterales > Terrimicrobiaceae > JAJTZA01. The sequence continues at coordinate 30,413 of JAJTZA010000069.1, forward strand.
TCAAAGGCCGTGATCTGGTGGCCGGCCTGCCCAAAACAATCACGATCTCCTCGCAGGAAGTGCGCGAGGCCCTGAACGAACCCGTTTCCACCATTGTCAACTCCGTGCGCATCACCCTCGAGCGCTGTCCGCCGGAACTCTCGGCGGATCTCGTGGACCGCGGCATCGTCCTGGCCGGGGGCGGCGCGCTGCTGCGCGGCCTCGATAAGCGCTTGCAGGAGGAAACCGGTCTGCCGGTTCATGTGGCCGAAGACCCGCTCTGCGCCGTGGCGGAGGGCATCGGCAAGACCCTGCAAGAAATCCAATTCCTCCGCGCTGTCCAATCGGGCGACCGCCCGAGCGCGGGTTGAGACGCTTCCCCGCGACAATGCGCCCACCGCCGCCAGTCCCGCCCGCGACACGGAGGGCTTGCGCGGCTGCTGACCCCGCTCCGCCATCCGTGCCTGCCTGCGCCCGATGAAAAAGTTGAACGTCCTTCTCGTGATCGGCATTCTGATCGGGGCCGTGCTGCTGTCCACTGCGAGTCCGCAGATGATGCAAGGCCTTCAGTCCGCCTTCCTTTCGGTGCTTTCCCCATTTTTGAGGACCGGCTCGGCGGTCTCCCAGGAGCTCGAGAATGCGGGGAAAAATCTGAAGACTCTGGATCAGTTGGAGGCGGAGAATCGCGAATTGACGTTAAGAAACCGCGAGATGATGACGGAGAACCAGCTCCTGCGGGACATCGAGCGCGAGAACAACAAGTTGCGGCAGGTTTTGGATTACCGTGAGCGCTCGGTGTTTTCCTTGCTGCCCGCGCGAGTCATTTCGCGTGATGCCTCGACGTGGTGGAGTACGATCAAGGTGAATCGAGGGTTTGAAGATGGTGTTGAGAGCAACATGCCGGTGCTCACGGAGGCGGGGCTGGTTGGGAAAACGCTCACGGTTTCCAAGAACATTTCGACGGTGCTGCTCTTGACGGACGAGACCTGTCGGGTGGCGGCTCGTGTTGAGGGTTCGATCGAGCAGGGGATTGTTTCAGGCCAGCGTGTCTCCGGGCCCGGAACCCCCGGCGAAATCCAACTGACCTATCTCTCCAAGGGCGCGGACCTCCAACCGGGCCAAAAAGTTTATACGGCGGGCGTGAGCGGCGGGGTGTTTCCCTCCGGACTCCTCATCGGTACGGTAAAGAGCTTCCGCGCCAGGGCACTGGACGGACAGGCACTGCTCGAGCCGGCGGTGGACCTCGCCGGAGTCGAAGACGTCTTCATCCTTGCGGGAACCAAATGAAAACGCTCGTGGGAACCCTCTCTTTGATGGCGGCCATCTTTCTCTCCTTTCCCATTCAGGAATGGATCCCCCCGGTGCTCTCGTTTTACGGTGCGCGGGTTCTTTTGGTGCCCGCCCTGTTTGCTTATGGGGCTTTGGCGCTGCCATTTCCAGTGATGCTCGGCCTGGCGGCTTATTGCGGGCTTTTCAGCGACTTGTGGACGCTGCATGTTGTTTCGGGACGGGTTGAAATCGCACTGGGCTGGTCTATTGTTTTCTTTGTGATCTTTGGGAGCTTTCTCCACGGGCTGCAGCCCGCCTTCCAGCGTGGCCATTGGTGGCTGTCGGCCCCCGCCGCCCTGGTGGGAACATCCCTGTATCTGTTGCTGCAATTCGGGATGATCAGCCTGCGCCGCGAGGGCTTTGAGATGAATCAGGTCGTGATCTGGCGCGTGGCAGGTTCCGGGCTGATGGCGGCAATTTTCGCGCTGTTGTTGCAATGGAGTGTGGCCTTGGGTGGCATGCTCCTTTTTAGCCGGGGCCGCCCGTGGCATCGGGCGCGTGCGCCTATCTCTGAGCCATGAATGCGCGAAACCCGATATTGCGGTTTTATTTTCTGGCGCTGGTCATTTTGCTGGCCCTGGGTGGGATTGCCTTCCGTCTTTGGCTGGTGCAGATCGCGCGCGGCGAGGAATACACCGCAAAAATCCGGAAGGGATCGCAGGTGACCGTGCGGATACCTGCCGTTCGCGGGGAAATCCTGGACCGTCATGGGATGCCGCTCGTGCAAAACCGCATGAGCTTCGATGTGGATTTCTACCTTCCCGACGTGGTGCGCGCTTACCGCGACCAT
>JAJTZA010000007.1 GCA_021463905.1 Terrimicrobiaceae bacterium
AATAAAGTGTGATGTCATTAAGAGTTCTGGCTATTCAATTGAAGCGGATCGGGGATGTGATTCAAACGGTGCCGGCTGTTTCGGTGCTGCGAGAGGTGCGCCCTGATGCGGAGGTGACAATTTTGGTTGAGTGCGGCAGTGCGGGGCTGATTCCGATGATTCCCGGAGTCCGCGGATTTGCGCGCGGGACGCCGGGGTTTTGGGAGTGGCTGCGGTCTTCCTATGATGTGTGTCTGGATTTTTCCGGGACGGATCGCTCCGCGTTGTACGCTGCGCTGTCGCGGGCCGGTCGCCGGATCACATTCCAGCGGTTTCGTAAACGATGGGCGCAGCGGCTGACCTGCAATGTTTTTGTGGAATCTTCTGTGCGGGAGCGTCATACGGCGGATCATTTTGTGGATTTGCTATCTGGAATGGGGGTTCATGGACAGAGCAGCCCGCTGAGGCTTGATGTGCCGCCGCTCTCGCGGGAAATCGCGCGCCTGTTGCCCGAAGCCCCCTATGCGGTCATTCACGCAGGAGCGGCGCGCGCCGAGAAGTTTTGGCCGCCGGAACGTTGGGCCGCAGTGGCCCGGACACTGTTCGAGCGCTTTCGCCTGGAGGTTGTTCTGACGGGTTCCCGAAGTGCAGCTGAGCAGTCTCACATCCAGGAAATCCGCCGGAGCCTCTCCTCGGTTCCGGCATGGGATTTGAGCGGCGCAACCACACTGCCTGAACTGGCCGGGGTGATTCGTGGTGCCGCGATTTTTTGTGGGGTGGACACTTCCGCCATGCACCTGGCTGATGCGGTGGGGACGCCTTGCGTGGCACTTTTTGGCCCGACCAATCCGTTCCATTGGGCACCGAGGCAGAGTCGTTCGGTGGTACTGCGCGCTGGTGTCTCCGCGCCATTTCTTCCCTGTCAGAAGGGTGTCCCCCTCGACGCATTGCCCGCAGAAGAAGTCATTGCATCCGCAGCCTCATTGCTCACCCAAAAAGCTCCGGCCTGATCCGAAGCCCCCTCCCTTTTTCCTTTCCTTTCCCTCTCTCAGACGCGGAAGAGTGCGCCCAGTTTTTTTCCCAGGAGGAGACTCGCGCCCAGGATGGTCACGGCAAGGAAGAGCATGGCCCAGACACCCAAAGCGGCAGCGATGAGGCGGCCATCTCCAAGCAGTTGATACAGCTCATAAATGGCCTTGGTAATCGGGAAATCCTGTTGTTTTTGCGCGAGGATCAGCGAGTCGCTGACTTCCAGCATGGCGAAGGAAAAGGCCAGCAGGCCACCGGCCAGCAAATTGGCTGCAATCAGCGGAAGGGTGATTTTTCTGAGGGTTCGGAAGGGCGGGCACCCCAATCCCTGCGCAGCTTCCTCAAGGGTTACGCTGGTTTGCTGGAAACCGGCTGCCGCCGAGCGGACGACATACGGAAGCCGTCGGACGCTGTACGCAATCACGAGGATGACCAGCGGGCTGTGGGTGACGGGGTTGAGAGATTGAAAGAGTTTCCCCTCCTGGGTCATGGCGAGGTATCCGAAGGCCAGAACAAGGCCGGGGACAGCCAGCGGGAGCATCGCCAGGGCGTCGAGGACCTCCCGCCCGGGCAACCGCGTTCTCACCACCACGTAAGCAATGGCCACCCCGAGCACGACGTCCACCCCAGTGGCAAGGCCGGCGTATTTCAGACTGTTTTGAATCGAAGGGAGGGTCAGGTCATGGCCGAGCGCCACACGAAAATTCTCCAGGGTGAGTTCAGCGGGAAGGATGGTCCCATACCAATCCCGCGAAAACGCTGCTGCGATCACGCCCAGGTGGGGGAGAATGGCCAGTCCGATGACCGCGACAAAGGCCAGGGTGCAGGCCGCGCCCCCCCGCCAGCCAAGGGTTCGCACCCCACGCGCTCCCGTCGCCTTGGCCATCATCGCATGGCCGCTCCGCCCAAACAAAAATTTCCCGCAGGCGTAGAGGAGTACAGTGGAAGCCAGCATCACCACCACCAGCGCGAACGGAAACGGGTTTCCGCCAATGTCCTTGATCCCGTTGAATATCTGCACCGAGGTCACGCGGGTGAAATCAAACATCAGCGGAACACCCAGCTCGGTGAAGGCCCAAATGAAAACAATCGTCCCACCGGCAAAAAGTCCCGGCATGATCAAAGGCAGGGTGATGCGAAAGAACTTTCGCAGGCCGGAGCAGCCGAGATTTTCGGCGGCTTCCTCCATGGCGGGATCCACATTGGCCAGGGCGGCTGTCGCGTTGAGGTAGAGGATGGGGTAGAGGTGGAGGGCATTCAGGGCGACGATGCCCCAGAAGCGTCCCTGTCCCAGCCAGTCCACCGGAGAATCGAGGGCGCCGATTTCGAGCAGCAGGGTGTTAAGTGCGCCGGAATGTCCCAAAACTGCCTTCAATCCAATCGCGCCCACAAAGGGAGGGAGGATCATTGGCACCAGGAGGAGTGCCGAGAGGACGCCCTTGCCCGGGAAGAGAAAACGATCCGAAATAAACGCCAGGGGCAGCGCGAGGAGCAACGCCAGTGCCGTACTCCAGACCGCGAGCCAGAAGGCATTCGAGAGCCCCTCCAAATAAATGCGATTCCGAAAAACCTCGAAGAGGTACGAGAAGGTCAGGCGGCCATCCGCTCCCACGAAGGCACCGCGCAGCGTTTCTCCCAGCGGCCAGAGGAAGAAGAAGAAAAAGAAAAGCGCGGTTGCGGCAAAGACGCAGGTGGGAGCCAGTTGACGTGTGCTCATTTTCCCTGTTGCGCCAGTTCCTGCGCCTCGAGGTATTGGCGGCGAAAATGGTCGCTCAGTTGTTTGGCCAGCCGCACCTCGACGAGGCGGTTGGCATCGGCCAGTGCCGGACGAATGGTTTCATTCGCGGCTTCGTAGTCCACGGCGGAAAGATCCGAGAACCGTGCGGTGGCCAGGGGTGGGAAGCCCGCAGCCATGAGTGCCTTCCATGCGCCCACCAGCTCGTCGTGCGGATCCAAAAATGCCACGCGAATGACAAATCCCAGCGTCTTGAAAAGCGGTGCTGTCCACCCGGGGTGATAAACAAAGCCACGCGCATCTTCATAGGGAAAAACCCCCGGGTCAGAACGGAATGGCGCATACTCGTCAGCGTACAGCTCCTTCCGAATGGGCAGACGGCGCAACGCATAGTGGACGGGGCCGCCGGGAGTTCCCGGACGAAAGTTCCACAGTTTTTGCCCTTCTTTCGAGAGGACAAAATCCACGAAGCTTTCCGCGAGTTTTCTGTGGGGGGCGCCGCGCAGGATTCCGATGGGGTCCACGCCCACGGAGCTTCCCGCCTGGGGGGTGAAGTAGTGGAGACGCGAGCTGTCCGCTTTCTGAACCGCCTCGCTCTGCGCCCGGCCATAAAAATCAATACACATGCCCGCAGCAGCATCACCTTGCGCAACATCCACGGGAACGTTGGTGGCGGAATCCGTAAAATAGCGCGCATTGGCGGCCACCCGCTGAATCAGCTGCAGTCCCTCCTTCCAACCCTCCGACACCGAGGATCGTTCATCGCCGGTACGGGAATCCCTCAAGCGTTCCTGCATTTGCTGTTGCAGAATCATCTCGAACGCCTTCGCGGCCGACCCGCTCTTGGTCGGATCGGCCAGCGCGATCCGATTCAGAAACTGCGGGTTGCCGAGGTCGTCCCAGCTCAAAGGCGGACTGACGCCCATCTCCCGAATCACGTCAGCATTGTAGCAAATGCCAAAGGAGGAAATGGCCGCTCCTGTCCACCGCCCGGCGGGGTCAAAGAATGTCTCTCCTGAAACCTCCGGCGGGATTCCCTGCTTACCGAACCACTCCGGATGACGCCGCAAGATGCCGGAGGCCACCAGCCGACCGGCTGAAGCCTGTGCACTAAAATCGTATGCGCCTCCTCCAAAAAGCACATCCACGCCAATGCCCGTGTCCGATCCGAGGAAGGCCCGCCGCGCCGCCTGTGCCGGAGTATCGCGCGCGGGATCGCCCGGCAGGGAAACGGAGGGATTATCAAACGCTGCCTGCGCCTCCGCCGACCACGGATGACCGAGCCGCTGCCAGTGAGCACCAAACGCCGCGAAGAATTCGCCTTTCAAGTAGCGGGCAATCTCGCTCGTGCCCCCGGGCATCCGCCAGTCCACCCGAACGGTCCGTCCGGTCCTCGCCAGATGCCAGGCCGCAAATGCCCGCGAAAACTCCGAGCGAATCGCCTCATTGTGCGGAGTGATGACCACCAACGTGTCCTGCGCATCAGCCAGCAGGCTCTTCTTGGGACGCATGGCAAATGGCAGAACAATCACCACGGCAAGCAAAAGAATGACCACCAACGCGCGCACCATCCCTCACCTCCGCAAGATGACCACATCCCGGGAATCCACGGTCAGGCACTGCTCGCGATCGGGCGGATGCGAGGAGGCCTGCGGATTCATCTCGAAGACTTTGAGGTCGGCTCCGCCGCTGACAAAATGGTGCTGGGCGACCTCGCCCAAATAGACGGTCGAGGCCACGTGTCCAGCGCAGAGATTGGGCTGGCCGGATGCCTCCCCGGTGCTGTGCACTTTTCCAAGCGTCCAACATTCCGGGCGGATCGAGAGGGTGACGGTCTCGCCCGAAACCGGCGACCAATCCGGCTCGGAAGCAAACCCGCGAAAGATCCCGACCGGCGTCTCCACCAGGGTTCCCTCACCCGTCCCCGCCACGACACGCCCGCTCAAAAAATTGGTCTCTCCGATAAAGTCGGCGACGGCCTTGGATTGGGGGAACCGATACACTTCCGTCGGCCTGCCAATCTGGGCGATTTTTCCATTTTCAAGCACAGCCATTCGGTCGGAGATCGAGAGGGCCTCCTTTTGGTCATGGGTCACGTAAACTGCTGTGAGGCCCGATTCCTTGCAGACACGTCGAATTTCTGCGCGCATTTCCAGGCGCAGTTTCGCATCAAGGTTTGAGAGGGGTTCATCGAGCAGGAGTGCGCGGGGACGCACCACAAGTGCCCGGGCGAGGGCAACGCGTTGTTGCTGGCCCCCCGACAACTGCGCGATTTTTCTCTCGGCGTAAGCACCCATCTTCACCGACTCGAGAGCTTCCGCCACGCGCAGGAGAACGTCTCCGCGCGGAACCCGCCGCTCCTCGAGACCAAAGGCCACGTTTTTTGCCACGGTCAGGTGCGGCCACAACGCGTAGCTCTGGAACATCATCCCGGTATTCCGACGATGTGGCGGCAGGAACGTCACATCCTCATCGCCAAAATAAACGCGCCCGTCATCCGGCACACAAAACCCCGCGATGCTCCGCAGCAGCGTCGTCTTTCCACACCCGCTGGGCCCCAGCAAAAAGAAAATCTCCCCCGGCTCGATGGTGAAACTGACGCCATCCAGCGCCACCTGACCGCCAAATCTTTTTGTCAGTCGCTCGATGCGGATCGAGATCATGGCTGTGGGTTCACGCGCCGATGGCGGCGGCCAGCGCGTCGGCGATGCGGTCGGCGAGATGGTGGATGGCCTCCGCATCGCGGCCCTCGATGAGGAGCCGCACCTTGGGTTCCGTCCCCGAATAGCGCAAGAGGACACGGCCCCGGCCTGCCAGCGTGGCTTCGGCTTCCTGAACCAGCGCGTGCACCTCCGGGAGGGATTCGAGCGGCGGCCTGGACTTGACCTTGAGGTGTCGCTGGGCCTGTGGGTATTTCCTGAGAACTTTTTTGAGTTCGGAGAGCGGCTGTCCGGTCTCGATCAGGATGCGCAGGATCTGGAGAGCACTCACGATGCCATCGCCGGTGGTTCCAAAGTCGCGAAAGATCATGTGCCCGCTCTGTTCACCGCCCACGTTCAGGTCTTCGCGCATCATTGCCTCGATGACGTACCGGTCCCCCACCGCAGTGCGGAGAACCCTTCCCCCGCGGGCCTCGAGGGTTTCATCGAGTCCGAAGTTGCTCATGACCGTGGCAACGAGGGTGTTGGCTGTGAGACGGTTGCGGCCCAGCATGTCAAGGGCGGCAATGGCCAGGATTTCGTCGCCATCCACCAACTCGCCATTTTCATCACAGAGCAGGACGCGGTCCGCATCCCCATCGTGGGCAATCCCGACACGCGCACCCGTCTCCCGAACCAGTCGGCAGACCTCTTCCGGGTGGGTGCTGCCGCACGAGGCATTGATATTGGTGCCATTGGGGGCGTTGTGAATGATCGAAAGCTCCGCACCCAGCTCGCGGAGGATGCAGGGCGTGGACTTGTAAGCGGCTCCATTGGCGCAGTCCACCGCGATATGGAGCGACTCCAGCGTCAGCTCGCGCGGAAAGCTCCGCTTGGCAAACTCCACATAGCGGCCCACCGCGTCATCAATGCGAAACGCCTTCCCAACCTTTCCCGCCGTCGGACGGATGCTCTCGATCTCCCCACTAAAAACCAGACTCTCAATCCGCGCCTCAATGTCGTCGTCAAGCTTGTACCCATCATGCCGGAAAAATTTGATGCCATTGTCCTCATAGGTGTTGTGGGAGGCGGAGAGGACAATCCCGGCCTCCGCGCGCAGTGAGCGCGTGATGTAGGCGACGCCCGGCGTGGGCAGCGGGCCGATGATGAGCACATCCACGCCCAGCGAGGTGATGCCGGCGACCATTGCATTCTCAAGCATGTAGCCGGAGAGCCGGGTGTCTTTGCCAATGACAATTTTCGGACGACCCCGGTGGTTTGGGCAGGCCACTTCCCGGGTGAAGACATGGGCGGCGGCGCGTCCGAGCTTGAGGGCGGTTTCCGCCGTGACGGGCTCGATATTCGCTGTGCCGCGAACCCCATCGGTCCCAAAAAGCTTGCGTTGTCCGTTTTTCATGGACGGGTGGTGGTCATTACGGCCCCTTCCAGCGCGCGTCGCTCAGGAACGGGGACCATCCCGGAGGGGCTCTGCCGGATCAGATACCACAGGAGGCTCGCCAAGAGCAGACAGACCAGCTTGGGCTTCCAGTTCTTGAGCAGGAGATTGTGAATCAGGTTCATTGGTTAAAAGACGGGTCAGGACGGCGCGGAATTGCTCCGGCTTCAAATTGCGCTCAAGCCGGGCACCGTGACAAATCGAAATTTGCCCGTTTTCCTCGGAGACGACAATGATAACTGCGTCGGATTCCTCGGCAAGTCCCAGTGCGGCGCGATGGCGCAGCCCCAGGTTGCGGTCGAGATCCTCGCGCTGCGTGAGCGGGAATATGCAGGCTGCCGCCACGACACGCTCGCCACGCAGGATCATCCCACCATCGTGCAAAACTGTCTTGGGGTGAAAAACGGTCAGCGTCAGCTCTTTGGAAAATTGCGCATCCAGGACGATTCCGGTGTCAATGAAGGACTTGAGCGAGATCTCGCGCTCGATCGCCAGAAGAGCCCCAAAACCCTTGCCGGACAGGTCAAAGACCGCCTCGAGCATGTCCTCAATCGTCTCGCGTTTTTCAAAGTCCGACTTGAAAAACGGATGCGTTCCCAGATCGGTAAAGGCTCGTCGCAGCTCGGGTTGGAAAATGACCACCAACGCGACCGCCAAAAAGAAGGAGAGACTGCGCAGCAACGAGAGGATCACCCCCAGGTGCAGGGTTTGTGAAAGCAGAAGCAACGCAAGAAATACAATCGCAAGCCCAATGAAAATCCGCGCGCCCTGCGTCCGCCGCAGGTTGATGTAAATGAAATAGAGAACCACCGCGATGATAAGAATCTCGAGCGCAGAGGTCCACGTTGAGGAAATGAATCTCTGGAGCGCGTCAATCATGGCCGTCGGGAAGCGCCTCCATTGCGCGAAGCGCATGCGCGTGCGCGGCGGGTTCATGAACACGAAATACGCGCGCTCCCAGCTCGCGACCCAAGGCGGTCAGCGCGACACCCGGCCAAAAGCGCTCAGCCATGGTGGGTGCATCCGCCAACCAGCCCAAAAACGATTTGTGGGACACCCCCAGCACCACCGGATGGCCGAGCGCGACCAAACCCGGAAGGCCCAGCACCAGTGCGCGATTGTGATGCGGCAGCTTCCCAAAACCGATGCCCGGGTCTATCGCGAGGGTGCACGGATCCATGCCGTTTTTTATGGCGTTCTCCAGCCCTTGTCGAAGAAATTCCCGCACTTCCGCCACAGCATCCTCATAAACCGGCTGAACCTGCATCGTGGCAGGCGTTCCACGCATGTGCATGAGAACGACACCCGCTCCCGCATCCACCGCCACCCGCGACATTTCAGCATCCGCCCTCAAGGCCGATATGTCGTTGATCACATCCGCACCGGCACGAATCGCCTCCCTGGCCACCACCGCCTTCCGCGTATCCACGGAAATGACGATCCGACTCCGCGCACGAACCGCCCCGATCAACGGAATCACCCGCCGCAACTCTTCTCCCTCTGATACCTCCTCCGCCCCAGGACGTGTGGACTCTCCCCCCACATCCAAAATGTCCGCACCCTGCGACTCCAGCCAGACAGCTCGCCGCTCCGCCGAATCCAATCGAAAATACCGCCCCCCATCCGAAAACGAATCCGGCGTCACATTCAATGCCGCCATGATGACGCCCCGACGCGATAAATCAAAACTTCCTCGCCGATGCCGCCATATCATCCGTCCCTCACCTCCATCCCTGCTAACCGAACCATGTTCCCCACACTACACACGACACAGAATTTTACGAGACTTAAACCGCAAGACCAACACAAATAACACCACAATGATGCAAATAAAGCGCATCTGAGTATTTCTTCAATCTCGCAGATCGGGAGATTTGCCCTCCCGCAGTCCGTTCCACTCGGCCATGCGTCATGAGACAAATTTCTTTGCGAAATACGTCCTGCCCTCTGAGAAATCCAAATGTTGTTTTGGGAGCTTCAGTTCCACGTGGAGCAAAAGATATTCCCGACTAGAAGATGAAAGTAAAAGATTCGGCACATATTATCTTCTTCTTAACGCTGTGGATAAGTCGCGCCGCAAGTGTTCCAGCAAGTCCGGAGGCGCGTTCTACGCGAAAACAAACCTGGGTATGAATTGGGAAAAACTTCCTGGGTCTGAGAAAATCCCTGAGCAAACCCACTCTTTTTCTCATAGGCAGTCCAAAAATAAAATTTTATCCACAGAGTTATTGCCAGCCCTCGGAATCGAACAATAAAGGATGTAGCGGAGGCGAGGAGCGAGTCCTCCGACTCCATTTCCAAACATATTCTGCACCTATTTACAAACCGACGGAGACGAGGATTCTCTCACCGTGACCACAAATGCACACAAACCTGGACAACCCGGGTGGATGCCTACTACCGATTTTCCCCACCCGCAAACAGCAGGTCACTGTTCCACGTGGAACACCAAATCATACAAAGAGAGCTGAGCCAATGCGAACATGAGTGGCACCCTCCTCAATGGCAACCTCGAAGTCGCCGGTCATCCCCATGGAGAGTACAGGGAGGGGGGTTCCGCTCTCTGCCTCACACCGGTCTCGAAACCCTCTCAGGTTACGAAACACGGGTCGGGCGGACTCAGGATTCTCACTCAGGGGGGCCATGGTCATCATTCCAATGACGCTGGCCCGCTTGAGTTCAAGCAGGGTGGAGAGGTTGGAGATAAGAGAATCGGGCTTAAATCCGAATTTTGAGGGTTCACCCGATACGTTCACCTGAAGCAGAATCTGGGGAAACAATCCCAGCTCCGCAGCAATCCGATCAACGTCCTGCGCCAGCTCCACGGAATCCACACTATGAATCAGGGAGCAGACCGGCAAGACCTTGCGAATTTTATTGGACTGCAAATGACCGATCAGATGCCAGGAAACCGAAGAGGGGAGTGCTGCGGATTTGGCCAGCAACTCTTGAACCCGGTTCTCGCCAAAAACCGTCAGACCCGCCTCGATCGCTTCCCGGACTCTTTCGGGCGGGTGTCCCTTCGTTACCGCAACCAGTTGCGTAGATTGAGGGGCGCGTCCGGCTCTTAGTTCGGCGCGTGAGATCCGATCTTGGACGGTTTCAAGGTGATCTGAAAAGGCACTCATCAATTTTTCTTGTCGAAGCTGCGTTCAACCATTAGTTTATCTAATAGAAAGTGCTCAGTTATGCAAACGGAAACTTTTAAGATTTTTTGTGATTTGGCGGATTCCTCG
>JAJTZA010000070.1 GCA_021463905.1 Terrimicrobiaceae bacterium
ATCAACATCGAGGAGACGTTTCACGGACTGCAACGAGCAGCGGCTGCCGCCCATTTCCCAATCAAAAATCGAAAATCGGAAATCGAAGATTCCTACATTCCCTTCGAGGGCATCGTGCTCACTGACACCTTCCAACTTTCCGAAACCCAAGGCGAGATGGAGGAAAAGATGTTCCCGGAAAATAATGCACGGGTGAAACGCCAAAAACAAAGCCCCATCCGCGTCGTCATTGGGAACCCGCCGTATTCGGTGGGTCAGGGCGATGCCAACGCGAACAATCAGAACCTCAAATATCCGATTCTCGACGAACGCATCCGCACCACCTACGCAGCTCAATCCAGTGCCACCAACAAAAACAGCCTTTACGACAGTTACATTCGTGCAATTCGCTGGGCGAGTGACCGCATTAATGACAAAGGCATTGTTGGCTTTGTCTCGAACGGTGCCTTCATTGACAGCAACGCAATGGAAGGACTCCGTGCCTGCCTCGCGGATGAGTTCACAAGTATCTACGTTTTCAATCTTCGTGGAAATGCCCGCACATCCGGTGAACAGCGACGCATGGAGAAAGGTAATGTCTTCGGCGAGGGAACACGCACACCCGTCGCCATTTCACTCTTCATCAAAAACCCAGACAAAGTTGGAAGGTGTGAATTGTTCTACCACGACATCGGCGACTACCTCGATCGCGAGGAAAAGCTCGGCATCATCCACACCCTTCAAAGCCTCAACGGCCTCCACCGCGAGAAGAAATGGCAGCGCATCCAGCCTAATGCCAATCACGACTGGATTAACCAGCGCGACCCGGCGTTCGAGAAATTCGTCTCGCTTGGAGACAAGAAAGATGATGAAGCAAAAACAGTCTTCGAAAGCTATTCGGCGGGCCTGCAAACAAACCGTGATGCGTGGGTTTACAATTTCTCACAGCAATCGGTGGTCGCAAACATCCGACAGATGATTGAAACCTACAATAGTCAGGTTGACGGATTTGAACAAATCCGTCTGGGTAAAACCAAACAGGAACTTCAAGCCCTTGCAGAGGGATTTATTGATACGGATTCCAAGAAAATCAAGTGGTCAAGCAGCCTGCTCGACGATCTCCTCCGGCTACGAAAAGGCGTCTTTCGGAATGAAGCAGTTCGTACCGCTGTATATAGACCATTTGTTAAAGAATATTTATTTTACGATTCGCAATTTAATCATCGCGTTTACCAGTTGCCGCATATCTTTCCGAAGCCGGGAATCGAGAATTTTGTCATTGTCGTCTCAGGAGTCGGAGCATCGAAAGAGTTCTCGGCACTCATGACCGACTGCATTCCGAATCTGCACATGCACGACACAGGCCAATGCTTCCCCCTTTACCTCTACGAAAAAGACGAGCCGCAGGAGGGCGAACTTATTCTTCGTGCGGCGGAAGGCGAGTTGGTGGACGGCTACCGCCGACGCAGTGCCATCACGGATTCCATCCTCGCTGATTTCCGTGCGGCCTATGAAGCCAAGATCACGAAGGAGGACATTTTCTACTACGTCTATGGCGTGCTTCATTCGGCGGAATATCGCACGCGGTTTGCCAGCGATTTAAAGAAGATGCTGCCGCGCCTGCCGTTCACGCGGGAGACGGCGGATTTCTGGCGTTTCAGCCAAGCGGGCCGCGATCTTGCGCAGTGGCATTTGAATTACGAGACCGTCGAGCCGTGGCCCGTTGAAGAACACCACAGCGAATTATTGCAAGACCCCACCACGGAATTTCTCGTGCAGAAAATGACCTTTGGCCGCCCCACGCCGGAGCAAAAGGCCCGTGGGGAAAAATGGAATAAGAGCATCCTCCATTACAACACCCGCATCACCCTCACCGGCATCCCGCTTGAAGCCTACGATTACGTGGTCAACGGCAAGCCCGCGCTCGAATGGCTCATGGAGCGTTATCAAATCACCGTGGACAAAGACAGCGGCATCCGCAACGACCCAAACGATTGGGCACGCGAACACAACCAGCCCCGCTACATCCTCGACCTCTTCAAACGAGTCATCCGCGTGAGCCTGAAAACCAACCGCATCGTCGCCGCTCTCCCCGCGCTCAACGAACGCCTATGAAGCCGATTCGCTGGATTTACAAAACTTCAAAGCTGGCCAAGTATTTACAACAGGATGAGCCATGAAGATCGAATACGACAAAGAAACGGACTCGCTGACCATCTCCCTGCGTGAAGCGCAGATCAAGGAGAGTGATGAAGTGCGGCCTGGAGTGATCGCCGACTTCGGCTACGATGGTGGGATTGTCAGTTTCGAGGTGCTTGGCGCCTCCAAGGTCGTTGAGCAAACCAGCGAGATGCAGTTTGCCATTGCCTAACTGGGCGAAAAAGGGAACAGCATTCCCCCGCGTTTATCAGCCAAATGTGCTGCAACGCCTGATCCAAAAACAACCCATCCCGGCCAAGGAAATGACCTCCCAAATCCGGGGAAAAATTGCATGGCGCGCCTCAACGCGCACCCCCCAGAAGGAGTCAGCGTGAGTTGAGGGATTTTGGATTTTGTGTCGCCGGGCGGTTGGGGATTTTGTCGGCTTCGAGTCGGGCAATCTCGCGCGGTGTGAGCACCTTCCATTGGCCGGGGCGAAGCGGGCCGAGATCGAACGCTCCGATGCGGGTGCGGATCAGGCGGCGCACTTCGACACCCATCCGGTAAAACATCAGGCGGATTTGTCGTTTGATGCCCTGGGCAAGCACCACGCGCACGCGGTGCGGCTCGATCATCCGGACCGCTTCCATGCGGGCGCGTCCGCCCAGAATGGGAAATCCGGCCAGCAAGCGTGGGATCAACGCGGGATCGAGCGGACCATCCAGGGTGACCTCGTATTCCTTGGGGGTTCGATGCGAAGGGTGTGAGAGACGCTGTGCAAGCGCACCGTCGTCCGTCAAGACCATCAACCCTTCACTTTCGAGATCCAGCCGACCCACATGGAAAAGTTTTGAGAAAGTTTCCGGCACCAGGTCATAGACGGTGCGGCGTCCGCGCGCATCCGCTCTGGCGCTCAAATAACCGGGGGGTTTGTACACAGCCAGAGTGATCGGCTGATGCCGCAGGGCCACGGACTTGCCCGATACGCGCACAGAATCCCCGGGTGAAATGGTGGTCGCCAACGCCTCGACGCGTTGGCCATTCACCGTCACCTGCCCGTCACGAATCAGAGATTCGCAGGCGCGGCGCGAACCCAGCCCGCAGGAGGCAAGGAAACGGTTGAGCCGCATGGCCACAGGCTCCCGCCCTCCGGATGCGATGGGGCCCCCGCCGGCCTTTATACGCGGCGGTTGTTTATTCCTCCGGCTTGGTCTTCGGGAGTCCGATGACACGCTGGTTTTCCTTGAATTCGCCGCGTTTTTTTAACAGCTCGACTCGCTCAAAGCGCTTCAAGACGCTTCGCTTGCTTTGGATGGCGCCCTTTCCTTTCAGGCTCGGATGTTGACTCATGATGCCGCCATCATGGCAGGCTCCCCCAAAAAATCAAACGCGAAAAATCACCGGACTTGCGCCTGCCGACAATTTCCGTCAAATTGACCGGTTCGCACCCGTAGCTCAATTGGATAGAGCGTCGGCCTCCGGAGCCGAAGGTTACAAGTTCGAGCCTTGTCGGGTGCGCCAAGCCGCACCCAGGCAACGACCGCGCGATGATTGCGCTTGCTGGGAAATTATCGGAACCCCCCTGCCTTTGTCAAAACGTGAGACCTGATCCTGGCGGGGGGAGAGCGCGACCGCGCAGATAATCCGCAATGGCGAGCACCCGACCGCCGGCGGCCTGCACCCGCAGCAGGCTGAGGGCTCCCTCCCCTGCTGCGACATGGCATGTTCCTGCCGGTGAGGGCAGAACCGTGCCAGGCGGCCCGCTGCCGGTTACCAGCTCGGCTGCGTGAATTTTCAAAACCTGCTGGTTGGGAAGCTCAGTGAATGCGCACGGCCAGGGTGAGAAGGCGCGGACGGCCCGTTCGATCCGCACGGCGGATTGCGACCAGTCGAGACGCCCGGCGGATTTCGAGATTTTTTTTGTCAGGGTTGCAAAAGCGGGGTTTTGTGGTGTGCGGGATTGGGTTCCTGCGTGGAGGTGACGGATGACCTCAAGAAGGGGCTGTGGCGCAAGCAGGGCGAGACGGTCATGCAGGGAACCGGCGGTATCCGTCTTCAGAATCGGGCAGGACACTTGGGCGAGGATGTCGCCGGTATCGAGACCCTCATCCATGGCCATAATGGTCATGCCGGAGTCGGGATCGCCCTCAAGGAGGGCTGCCGCGATGGGTGAGGCACCCCGATGTCGCGGAAGGAGCGAAGCATGAACGTTGATGCAGCCCAAGGGGGGCACCTCCAGTGCCGTGCGCGGGAGGATTTGGCCATACGCCACCACCACCCAAATGTCTGCATTGAGCGCGGTGAGGGGTTCGAGGGATTCCGCACGGCGCAGGGTCTCAGGCTGCAGAATGGGCAGACCAAATTTCTGCGCCGCAACTTTGATTGGTGAGGCCGTCAGGCGGAGGTTTCTTCCGGCGGGGCGATCCGGCTGTGTGACCACAGCAATGACATCCAGAGCCGGATCGCCGACCAGGGCTTCAAGCGAGGGACACCCGATGGCACCGGTCCCCAGAAAAATCACACGAATTTTTTTCACCGGGGCGTCCACACTTGGGATGCGCGTGTGTCGCTCACTTCGCGGTGTCCGAGCGAGGAACCGCAGCGCGTGCAGAGGCAGTCGTGGATTTCGCGGCCCGGGAGCACCAGCAGGAGCTTTTCGCGAATGGGCATCGCAGTCCCGCATTTTTTGCAGTAAAGCGAGGAGGCCCGGAGCGTGTCGAATTGTTTCATGGCTTATTGGGGGAGGCCCGTCGGGAGGATGCGCAAGATGTGGGCTGGTCGCTGCTGCGGGTCGAGAGCGATGTAGTTTCGGCTTCCCTTCCATGAAAAAATTTCTCCTGTGAGCAGGTCTTCGACGCGGTAGCCCTCGTCCTGTGACAGTCCGTATTCCTCGATGGGAAGATGCGCGAAGGCGGTTTGCGGGTGGTGCGGGTCGAGGGTGACGGCCACAAAGACGTCACTGCCTTGCGGATCGGATTTCACGTAGAAAACCATCTGGTCGTTTTCCACTTCGAGGAACCGGAGGTTGGAGAGTTTTTGGAAGGCGCGATGGTCGTGGCGCAGGGTATTGAGGCGGCGAAGGAAATCCTTGATATTGCCAGGGGCATTCCAATCGCGGGCCCGGAAGTGGTATTTTTCCGAGTCGAGGTATTCCTCGCGCCCGGGGATGGGAACATTTTCACAAAGCTCGAATCCGCTGTAGATTCCGAAAAGCGGCGAGAGGGTGGCAGCGAGAACCGCGCGGATCAAAAACGCGGGCCGCCCGCCGGTCTGCAAAATCTCCGGGAGGATGTCCGGTGTGTTGGTGAAAAAATGCGGACGGAAGTATTCCCTCATTTCCGAAGTGGTCAATTCGTTGAGATACTCCGTGATTTCCGGCTTGGTATTCCGCCAGGTGAAGTAGGTGTAGGATTGCGTGAATCCCGCCTTGGCGAGGGTCTGCATCATTTTGGGGCGGGTGAATGCCTCACTGAGAAAAATGACATCCGGGAACTCCCGCTGGATGTCCGCGATGATCCATTCCCAAAATGCGACGGGCTTGGTGTGGGGATTGTCCACCCGAAAAATGCGGACGTGGCGGCGGCACCAGAAGGCAATAACTTCGCGAAGTTCCTGCCAGAGTGATCTCCAGTCGGCATTGTGAAAATTGAGCGGATAGACGTCCTCGTATTTTTTGGGTGGGTTTTCCGCAAATTTGATGGTGCCGTCGGGCCGCTGATGGAACCACTCCGGGTGGTCATGAACGTAGGGGTGATCGGGCGAGCAATTGATGGCAAAGTCCAGAGCGATCTCCATGCCGCGTGCGCGTGTTTCCGCGACCAGCCAGTCGAAGTCCTCGAGGGTTCCCAGCTCGGGCGCGACGTCTTTGTGCCCGCCACCGTTGACCCCCACCCGGCGGTTTCCAATCGCGTAAGGCACGCCCGGGTCTCCCGGCTCGCAGGTCAGCGAATTGTTACGGCCCTTGCGTTTGGTCAGGCCAATGGGATGGACAGGAGGAAAATAAATCACATCGAATCCCATCGCCCGGGCATCATCAATGCGCGGGAGGCAGTCGCGAAATGTCGAGCCCCGATCCGGGAGGCCTTCCGCAGACCTCGGGAAAAACTCATACCATGCGGAAAAGCCCGCACGGGGCCGGTCCACCCAGACTCTCAGCGGCCTGCTCGATGTCGCCAGGGAACGATCCGGACAGGCCCGCATGAGGGCGATCAGCTCAGACGCCGAGGCGAGACCGCCCACGGAGGAGGCATCTGCCTTCCGAATTCGCTCGGAGAATCCGCGCAGGCATTCGGCATCCCCGGGGAGGGTGGCGCGGCTGGCCGCCGCATCCACAATCCCCGCGCCCTCGAGAATTTCCGTGCTCAGGTCGAGGATGCCTGCCTGCGTCTTGACCTGGATTTCGTGCCGCCATGACAAAAATGCGTCCCCCCATGCGGTGATGCGATACTCCGTGAAGCCCAGCGCGGGGAGCGGGAAAGCACCCCGCCAGCGATCATTATCGAGCGCCTGCATCGGAACCGATTGCCACTCTCCCTGCGCCACACGCCATTCGAGAACCGCAGAAATTTTGTCATGGCCATCCTTAAAAATGTCGGCTTCGACGATAAAATCCTCACCGAGAATCCCCTTGGGAGCATAGGCGCCGCAATCCAGACACGGTCGGATGTCGGCAATCACGACGGACGAAACGGCCACCGGAGCGATCGAAGAGGATTTTTTTGAATTACGGCGTCGGGGCGCGGAGGTTTTTTTCATGAAGAGGGAGGGTGGCAGAGTGTGTCGAGCTGTCGGCTGAGCGGGGCGAGGAGGCCCAAATGATCGAGCGTCCCGCTCAGGGAGCGTCCGGCGATGGGAATGAAATCCAGAAAGCGCGTCTTTCCTTTCTCGAGACCGAGGAAGCCGAATGCGCCCAGCGCCTGCATGAGCCGCTGCATTGCACACAGGTGGAAGGTTTCTTCAAAGTCTGGCTTCGAGATTTCCAGGCCGACGTTCATGGCTTGAGAGAAATAGTAAGCGGCGAGCGCCTCCCGCTCGGCTGGATCCATACTGACATAAGGATCATAGAGCAGCGAGGCCAAATCGTAATGGGGAAGCCCCAGTCTCAGGCCCTGAAAATCAATGAGCCACGCGCCTCCCCGAAACAAAATCACGTTTTGGGATTGGAAATCCCGGTGGACCAGCGTGCGCGGCAATCCGGCCAATCGGCGGGCGGTGTTTGCAAGGTCAGGCAGTGTGCGCAGCTCCCGAAGATCCCGCGCCGAAAGCTGGAAAAAATTGCCGAGACAATGCTGGAAAAAATACTCCTGCTCCCAGTGGTAGAGAGATTCGTCAAACTCCGGCTGGAGATGGGGGGTGCTGTCTGCGTCCGAGCCGTCTTTCAGGCGGTTGGTTGCGCGGGAGTGGATGAGGAGTGCCTGATCCAGAGCGGATTCGTAAAGGGGCCGCCGCGTCCCCCAGGGAGCTTTGCGAAATTGCCAGAGATCGGTTTCCCCAAGGTCTTCCATGAGGAGCCAGCCCGCGGCAGGATCGTGCCAAAACATGCGCGGAACACCCACGCCCGCCCCGGCAAGAAACCGCCCAATCCCGGCATAATGGCAATTTTCCTCCCGCTGCCTGGAATAATGGATGAGAATCAGCGAGGCATCCTGCCCACCACGAATGCGAAAAAACGTGCGATCCGACCCGCCCTTTTCGATGGGCTCGATGGAAAGCCCGCAGGGCGGATCCCCGTTCCAATGTGCACCGACAACCTTCAGAACGTTATTGGGAATCAAGGCCGACAGCCGACTCTCTTTCTTTCTGCTGGAGGACGCTGGAGCGCCCTCCGTCGCCATCCAGCCGGATTCTTGGGCATACGAAATCCGCAGGCCGGCGGCAATTTCCGTGTGGATGGAACGGTAGGCCTCTGCAGTTCCAATGTCCCGCCACAAGCCCGCGTCCAGGAGAACCCCGCCCACCCGCACCCCACGCCGCATCATTTCTAAAAACACCGGTATCACGGAATACGCTCCCTCTTCCGGAAGAAAATCAAAAATCGCAGGTGAGAGCAGCGCGATGCCGGTGAAGACGCAGGGGCGGCCGTTCGTGCTCCCCAAAACATCGCGCAGATCGGACAT